>NZ_JBFAUZ010000040.1:0-86671 GCF_040679555.1 Spirillospora sp. NPDC052242 | reverse complement strand
CTACGTGGGGACTTCCGTGCGCTCACAGGGGCGCGCACCCGCGGCCGGCCCCCGGCCCCGCCGCCGCGCCGCCGCGGCGGCCCGCGCCCGTTCCGCCCGCCGAGACCGCCCGCTGAGGGAAGGCCCGCCATGTCAGTCTCTTCCTGGAACGACGCGCCGCCGCGCCCGCCCGCCGAGGTGCTGGCGTGGAGCCGGGCCCTGCTCGATCCGGCGCTGCGCGCGGCGGTCGACGACATGCCCCCCGCGACCCGCGCCGTCGCCGGATTCCACTTCGGCTGGCGGGACGCGGAGGGCCGCCCGGCGACGGGCGACGCGGGCAAGGCCGTCCGCCCGGCGCTGGCGCTGCTGTCCGCGGCGGCCGTCGGGGGGACGGCCGCCGCCGCGCTGCCCGCCGCCGTCGCCGTCGAGCTCGCGCACAACTTCTCGCTGCTGCACGACGACGTGATGGACGGCGACGCCACCCGGCGGCACCGCCCGACCGCCTGGACGGTGTTCGGCCCGAACACCGCGATCCTGGCGGGCGACGCGCTGCTCGCCGCCGCCTTCGAGGCCCTCGCGGGCGGGCCCGCCCCGGCGTCGTCCGTCCGGACGCTCGGCCGCGCCGTCCTCGAACTGGTCGAGGGGCAGAGCGAGGACCTGTCGTTCGAGCGGCGCGCCGAGGCGGTGCCGCTCGCCGAGTGCCTGGCGATGGCGGGCCGCAAGACGGGCGCGCTGCTCGGCGCGGCGTGCGCGCTCGGCGCCGCGCACGGCGGCGCGGACGGCCTGCGCGCCGACCGGCTCGGCTCGTTCGGCGAACGCGTCGGGCTCGCCTTCCAGCTCGCCGACGACCTCCTCGGCATCTGGGGCGACCCGGACGTCACCGGCAAGCCCGTCCACTCCGACCTGCGCAACCGGAAGCAGTCGCTGCCGGTGGTGGCGGCGCTCGCGTCCGGCACCCCGGCGGGGGACGAGCTCGCCGAGATCTACCGGCGGGACGCGCCGCTGCCGGACCGGGACGCCGCCCGCGCCGCCGCGCTCGTCGAGGAGGCGGGCGCGCGCGAGTGGGCGGCGCGCAAGGCCGACGCCCTGTGCGCCGCCGCGCTCACCGACCTCGACGCGGCCGAGCCCGTCCCGGCCGCGGCGGGCGAGCTGCGGGCCCTCGCCCACCTGCTCACCCACCGCGACCGCTGACCCGGCGCCTGGAACGGAGCGCAGCGGAGTGGAGGGCGCCGGGTCAGCGAGGTCGGGGGGGTGTGGGGGTTCCCCCCCACGGGCGGTGCTGACCCGGCGCCTGGAACGGAGCGCAGCGGACCGCCGGGCCGGGCGGCTCTAGTAGCGCAGGCCGTGGCCGTACGGGTAGAGGTCCCCGACTGTGACCGGGAGGCGGCCGCCGGGCTGCCTCCCGAACACGACTCCGGCCGCGCCCTCGTGCATCGCCGTGCTGACGCGCTGCGTCCGGGCGGTCGTCCCGTACGTGGTGATGTAGGCGTCGACGTCCGGGTACGCGGTGATGTCGTACGGGAGGCCGATCGCGACGGCCGCGACCGGCTTGCCGGTGGCCCGCAGCGCCCGCACCAGCCGCGCCTGCCCGTCCGGCAGCGTCCCGGACGAGAACGTCGCCACGACGATCCGGTCCGCGTCGCCCGCCGCCCGGACGGCCGCCGCGATCTCCGCGTTCGTCGGGTCCTGCGACGACGCCTCCCAGCGCGTCACCGGCCCGCCGACGCGGCGTCCAGCGCGCGGGCGAACGGCTCGGTCTGGACGACGCCCGCGACGAGCGTCCGCTCCCCGGATTCGGCGTCGAACGGCAGCACGCCGCGCTCGTTCTTCACGAGCGTGGTCGCCGCGACGCCCATCCGCGCCGCGCGCTTCCGGAACAGCGCGTTGCCCGAGACGGCCGCGGCGGCCTCCGGGCTCGCGAACCGGTGCCCGGCGACGTCGTACGCGCACTTCAGTTCGAGGACGCGCCGCACGGACTCGTCCACCCGGGACTCCGGCAGCTCGCCGCTGCGCAGCGCGCCCGCGAGCGCGTCGACGGCCTCGACGCTCGCCGCGTGGTCGCCGGTCGACATGATCACGTCCGCGCCCGCCTTGATCGCCATGACCGTGGCGTCGCGGGTGCCCCAGTTCTCGTCGATGGCGTCCATCGCCATGCCGTCGGTGACGATGAGGCCGTCGAAGCCCATCTCCTCGCGCAGCAGCCCGGTCAGCACCTCGGGCGACAGCGTCGCGGGCAGCTCGGGGTCGATCGCCTCGACGATGACGTGCGCCGTCATGATCGCCGGGACGCCCGCGTCGATCGCGGCGGCGAACGGCGGCAGGTGCACCTTCTCCAGCGTCGCCCGGTCGTACCCGACGGACGGCAGGCCGGTGTGGCTGTCGGTCTCGGTGTCGCCGTGCCCGGGGAAGTGCTTCGGCGTCGCGATCATCCCCGCCTTGCGGTACGCGGACACCTGCGTCTCGACGAGCCCGCTCACCAGGTCCGTCCGCTCCCCGAACGAGCGCACCCCGATGATCGGGTTCTCCGGCCGGGTGTTGACGTCCGCGACCGGGGCGTAGTTCCAGTGGAAGCCCATCGCGCGGGCCTCCGCCGCGGTGATCAGCGCCGCCTCGCGGGCCAGCGCGGGACTGCGCGCGGCGCCGAGCCCCATCGCGTTCGGCAGGGCGGTCGTGCCCTCCCGCACGTTGTGGGTCGTGCCGAACTCGAAGTCGCCGGACGCGAGCAGCGGCAGCCCGAGCCGCGTGTCCCGCGCCCACTCCTGGAGCCGGTTGTTGTAGCGGGCCGCGAGTTCCGGCGTCCGCGGTTCCGACGTGATGAACGAGCCGAGCTTCAGGTCCTGGATCAGGTGGCGCGTCTGCTCGTTCGGCATCCCGTCCGGGCCGTCGAGCGTCACCGCCATGACGAGCTGCCCGACCTTCTCGGCGTCCGTCATGCGCGCCAGGGTCGCGCCGGCGTCGCAGCGCTGCCGTCCCCGGTCGGACGGCGGCGCCTGCGCGTGGGCGGACGGTTGCACGGCCGGGGCCAGCGCGAGCCCGAGGGCCGCGGTGACGACCGCGGGGAGCACCTTCATCTTCGCCTCCTCAACTGGTCCGGTCTGGTATAGACCAGTTGATCGGCGGCGGCGCCGTCAATGGGGAAAGTTGCCAAGATCACGCGGATGGTGTGCCCGGCCGTTACCCGCCGGGCGGCCGGGCCCTCCCCCGGACGGTCAGCCCTTGATCTCCGTCCACGCCTGCGTCCAGCGGTCGTACGGGACGCACTCGTCGCCGCGGTCGTCGCCGCAGTTCCGGACGGGCGTGCGCCAGAACGCGATGCGGTCGTAGAACTCGCGGTCGCCGACGCGGTAGGTGTCGCAGAAGCCCCGCACGGTGTACCGGCACGCCTTCGGGTTCGCGGGCGCCTCGCCGAACCACTGCCCGACCTGCGCCTGCACCTTCGGCGTCGTGATCCAGTTCATCCACTGGTACATGCAGGACGGGTGCTCGGCCTTCGAGGAGATCATCCACGTGTCGGACCAGCCGGTGGCGCCCTCGCTCGGGATGGTCGTCGCGACCGGCACCTTCCGCGCCTTCGCGAGGTTCGCCGTCACCTGCCAGGCGGTCCCCGCGTAGTTGGCGGCGACCTCGAACGACTGGAGTTCGTCCAGGTAGTTGTGCCAGTACTGGTTGACCATCGGCCGCTGCCGCTTCAGCAGGTCGACGGCCGCGGCGAACTGCTCCTCGTCGAGCGCGTACACGTCCTCGATGCCGAGCTCGGGCCGGTGCGCCTTCAGGTAGAGCGCCGCGTCCGCGATGTAGATGGGGGAGTCGTAGGCGACGACGTGCCCGGCGGCGGGCGAGTCCTCCTCCCACACGACGCTCCAGGACGCGGGCGGCCGCGGCAGCTTGTCCGTCCGGTACATCAGGATGTTCGCGCCGTACCCGTGCGGGACGCCGTACATCTGGCCGTCGACGGAGTTGTACGGCTGGTTCTTCAGGTACGGCGCGATGTCGCCGTAGTTGCCGAGCAGCCGGGTGTTGACGGGCGCGACGAGGCCCCCGTAGATCAGCCGCAGGCTCGCGTCCCCGGACGCCGACACCCCGTCGTACCGGCCGGTCTCCATCAGCGCGACCATCGCGTCGGACGTGTCCGCGATCTTCGCGTTGACCTGGCAGCCGGTCTTCCGCTCGAACGGCGTCACCCAGTCGACCTTCGGGTCGTGCGCGCCGTCCTCCGCGTACCCGGCCCAGACGACCAGGTCGAGGCGGCCCTCGCCCTCGCCGACGTCCTGCCGGATCGGCAGGTCGGGCGGCGCCGACGGGGACACGGCGGCGTCCCCGCCGCCGACGCAGGCGCCGGTCAGGCCCGCCACGAGCGCCAGCGCCCCCGCGGCGAGCGCGGACCGGGCGAGCGTCCGGGACCGCCGGGCACGGGCCGCCGGGCGCGCACGCCGGACGTCCGGACGGTGCGAAGTGGACTCACGGGGGATTTCGGGCATCACGCCGGAAGATCGTAGAGGTAATTTCGGTCGTCCGTACATACCTACCGTGATGATCTCGACACGCGGGCCGCCGCGTCCTAGGCTCTCGTGACACTCCCCCCGAAGATCCCGCACAACCGAAAGTTCCCCTGAAAGTGGCACATCGAGGCCGTCCCGCGGCCCCCGCGGTTCCCGCCGCCCAGCCGTCCGACCAGGTCGAACAGGCGGCGCCTGCCGGCCCGGCCGACCCGGCCGCAGCCGCCCCGGTGCGGCGCGGGCCCAAGGCCGCCCGGTTCCGGTCCATCCGTTTCAAGGTCGTGCTGATGGTCACCGTGTCGGTGGTCTCGCTCGCCGCGCTGTGGTCGTTCGCCGCGAACATCGCCCTCGGCGAGGGCCTGAACCTGCGGCACGTCGAAACCGTCCAGGACCACTACGCCTACCCGGCGGGCGCCCTCGGCAGCGCCCTCCAGGAGGAGCGGCGGCTCTCGATGGTGTACCTCGGCGCCCGCGACCCGAGCGCCGGCGCCGCGCTCGAGTCCGGCCGGCTCGTCACCGACCGGCAGGCCGACCTGTTCCGCGACCTCGCCCGCCACGGCGACGACCACGACGTGCCCGGACGGACGCTGCGGCTCGCCGACAAGATCCTGCAGTCCCTCGACGGGCTCGCCGAACGGCGCCGCGGCATCGACTCCGGCGCCGTCGACCGGCACCGCGCGTTCGCCGACTACACGGCGCTGCTCGCCGACGTCGGCTCCCTGCAGGGCTCGCTCGTCACCCTCGACAACGCCGAGGTCGCCAAGGACGCGCGCAGCCAGGCGGAGCTGACCGAGGCCCGCGAGGCGCTCTCGCAGGAGAACGCCTGGCTCGCGGGCGCCCTCGCCGCCGGACGCATGACGGCCGGCGAGCACTCCACGTTCGTCCAGCTCGTCGGCGCGCAGCGCACCCTCTACGCGCACGCCGCGGCCGACCTGCGCCCCGACGACCGCCGGTACTACGAGCGCGTCGCGCAGTTCCCCGAGTACCGGCGGCTGCACGCGCTGGAGGACCACTTCGTCGGGTCCCGCCGCGCCGTCACCGAGGCCGGCGAGGCCGGGCGGCTGTGGAAGACCACCGTCGACTCCAACCTCACCCGGCTGCGCGGGCTCGAGCTGTCGCTCGCCGCGAACGCCGAGCGGCGCGCCGAGCCGATCTCCGACCGGATCATCATGCGGGTCGTCCTCGCCGGGGCCCTCGGCGTCCTCGCCGTCGTCGCGTCCCTCGTCATCGCGGTGTGGGTGGCGCGCTCGATCGTCCGCGAACTGGCCCGGCTGCGCCGCGAGGCGATCGACCTCGCCGACGTCCGGCTGCCGGACGTCGTGGCGCGGCTGCGCCGCGGCGAGGACGTGGACGTCGCCGCGGAGGCCCCGCCGCTCGCGTTCGCCGCCCGCGAGATCGACGAGGTCGGCGAGGCGTTCAACGCCGCCCGCCGCACCGCGATCCAGGAGGCCGTCGCGGAGGCGACGCTGCGCCGCAACGTCAGCGAGGTCTTCGTCAACCTCGCCCGCCGTAGCCAGACGCTGCTGCACCGCCAGCTCAAGCTGCTCGACGCCATGGAACGCCGCATCGAGGAACCCGACGACCTCGAGGACCTCTTCCGCGTCGACCACCTCGCCACCCGCATGCGGCGGCACGCCGAGGGCCTCATCATCCTGTCCGGACGGCCGCCCGGCCGCGGCTGGCGCACCCCGGTCGCCGTCGTCGACGTCGCCCGCGCCGCCGCGTCCGAGGTCGAGGACTACACCCGCGTCAACGTCGCCCCGATGACCGGCGCCGCCGTCGTCGGCCCCGCCGTCGCCGACGTCATCCACCTGCTCGCCGAACTGATCGAGAACGCCACCGTGTTCTCGCCGCCGCACACCACGGTGCAGGTGCACGGCCAGGCCGTCGCGCACGGCTACAGCATCGAGGTCGAGGACCGCGGCCTGTCGATGGACGAGGCCGCGCTCGCCGCCGCGAACGAGCGCCTCGCGACCGCCGAGGAGTTCGACCTGTCCGACAGCGGCCGCCTCGGCCTGTTCGTCGTCGGCCGCCTCGCCCGCCGGCACGGCGTCAAGGTCACCCTCCGCACGTCCCCGTACGGCGGGATGACCGCGATCGTCCTGCTCCCCGAGGACCTCATCGTCCGCGCCGACGAACCGGAGGGCCCGCCCGCCCTCACCACCCGGCGCGCCGAGGAGGCGCTCGTCACCGCGGGCACCGTCGTCGCCCCCGCCCGCCCGGGCGAGGACCGCGGCGCCGTCCTGCGCCTCCCGGCCTCCATGGTCGGGGACGTGCCCGCCGCCCCGCGCGGCCCCGCCCGGCCCGGCGAGCCCGCCAACGGCGTCCGCCGCCCGGACGCCCCCGGCACGCCGGGCGGCCGCAGGACGCCCCTGCCCCGCCGCCGCCGCGGCACCGCCCCCTCCACCCCGCCGACCCCCGAGGCCCCGCTCTCCACGGGCGCGGGCCCGGAACCCACATGGGGCGACGCTCCGGAGGACGGGACCCCGCACGCCGAGGACACGACGTCCGGCGCTTCCCGGTCGGCGGCCTGGGAAGCCGACGGCCCGACGCCCGAGGCGGCGCCCGGGCCCGAGTCCGAGGCGGCCTCGGGGGGCGACGGCTCGGCGGTCGGGCCGACGGTCGGCCCGCTCGGCGCCGTGCGGTTCGACCCGCCCGACGGGCCGGCGGCCGGGCCGCTCGGCGCTGTGCGGTGGGAACCGGCGCCCGAGTCCGAAGCGGCCTCGGCGGCCGACGGCCCGGCGACCGAACCCGCGCCCGAGGAGGAGGGCGGGGTCGGGGGTGCGCCGAGCGAGCGGCAGCGGGCGCTCGGGGACGTGCGGCGGCGCACGCCCGGGGCGGAGCGGCCGCCGCTGCCGAAGCGCGTCCGGCAGCAGAACATGGCGGCGCAGCTCCGCGACGGCGAACCGGCGGGGCCGCCCGCGGACGGCGCGCCCGAGGAACCGGTCCGCGCCCGCCGCACCCCCGAGGAGGCCCGCGCGATGATGTCGTCCATCCAGCGTGGCACCCGGCGCGGGCGCGCCGAGGTCGAGGACGGCGAGGATTCCGGATGAGCGAATGGCTCGACGACGAGGCCGGACCGATCGTCCGGTCGTACGCGCTGACCCGCGGCCGGGCGCGGCCCGCCGGCGACGAGCCCTTCGACATGATCACCCTCATCGCCACCGCGGGCCGGCCGCGCGCCGGAACGCCCGGGATCGGCCCCGAACACCTGCACATCCTCGACATGTGCGCGGCGCCGCAACCGGTCGCCGAGGTCGCCGCGCGGCTCGAACTGCCCCTCGTCGTCGTCCGGGTGCTCCTCGGGGACCTGCTCGGCCAACGGCTGATCACCGTCACCCGCCCCCGGCAGGAGAGCCCGCTCTCCAAGGAAAGTCTCCTCAGGGAAGTGCTGCATGGTCTCCAAGCCCTCTGACCCGGTCGCGGTGAAGATCCTCATCGCCGGGGGATTCGGCGTCGGCAAGACGACCCTCGTCGGCGCCGTCAGCGAGATCCGCCCGCTGCAGACCGAGGAGCTGCTCACCGACCGGGGCGTCGGCGTCGACGACATCGAGGGCGTCGAGCAGAAGACCACCACCACGGTCGCGATGGACTTCGGCCGCATCACCGTCCGCGACGGCCTCGTCCTGTACCTGTTCGGGACGCCCGGCCAGGACCGGTTCTGGTTCATGTGGGACGAACTGTCGGCGGGGGCGCTCGGCGCGGTCGTCCTCGCCGACACCCGCCGCCTCCAGGACTGCTTCCCGGCCGTCGACTACTTCGAGAGCCGCGGCCTGCCGTTCATCATCGGCGTGAACTGCTTCGACGACGGCTACGACTACACCGTCGAGGAGATCCGCGAGGCCCTCGACCTCGACCCGGCGACGCCCGTGGTCCTGTGCGACGTGCGGCGCCGCGCGTCCGGCAAGGAGGTGCTGACGACGCTGGTCACGCACCTGCTGGCGGTCAACGAGAAGGAGAAGGCGGCCGCCCGGTAGCCTGCTGCGGTGTTCCGGACCCGTGCCCGCCTCAGCGACGGCCGAGAGATCGTCTACTACGACGAGCGGCCGGGCCGCGCGCCCGTGCCCGACCCGCGCGGGCTCCCGCCCGTCGAGCCGCTCGGCGAGACGCGGCGCGATCCGCTCACCGGCGACCCCGTCACGATCACCGCGCACCGCAACGCGCGCACGTTCCTGCCGCCCGCCGACGAGTGCCCGCTGTGCCCCGGCGGTCCCGCCTCCGAGATCCCCGACCCCGGGTACGACGTCGCCGTCTTCGAGAACCGCTTCCCCTCGTACGCCGCGGCCGCCCCGCCCGTCCCCCCGACCGTGGACGGCGTCCCGCTGTTCGAACGGGCCCGGGGCGCCGGACGCTGCGAGGTCGTCTGCTTCACCGACGACCACGACGCCGCGCTCGCCCGGCTGCCCGTGTCGCGCGTCCGGACGGTCGTCGACGCGTGGGCGGACCGGACGGCCGAACTGTCGGCGGTGCCCGGCATCGAGCAGGTGTACGTGTTCGAGAACCGCGGCGTCGAGATCGGCGTGACCCTGCACCATCCGCACGGCCAGATCTACGGGTACCCGTTCGTCGCCCCGCGCACCCGGCGGATGCTCGAGACGACGTCCGCGTACGGCGGCGACCTGTTCGGCGACGTCCTCGCCGCCGAGCGCGCCGGGCCCCGCGTCGTCCACGCGGGCGAGCACTGGACGGCGTACGTCCCGGCCGCCGCGCGCTGGCCCGTCGAGGTCCACCTCACCCCGCACCGGCACGTGCCCGACCTCGTCGCCCTCGACGGCGCCGAGCGGGACGAGCTGGCCGTCGTCTACCGGGACCTGCTGCGCCGCCTCGACGCCCTCTACGGCACCCCGCTCCCGTACATCGCGGGCTGGCACCAGGCGCCCGTCCGCGAGGGCCGCGACCTGCTGCGCCTGCACCTGGAGCTGTTCTCGATCCGGCGCGCCGCCGACAAGATCAAGTACCTCGCGGGGTCGGAGTCGGGGATGGCCGCCTGGATCAACGACGTCCCGCCGGAGGACGCCGCCGCGCGGCTGCGCGCGGTCACTGCCGGCTGAGCGTCCGCGTCACCCCGGCCGCGATCGTCGTCGCCAGCACCCAGCCCGTGCTGATCAGCGTGTACGCGAGCCACTGGTGCCACCCGGCGGGCTTGAACGCCTTCTGCTGCCCGAAGTCGATGATCGGCAGGAGGAGGTCGAGGGAGAAGAACAGCGGGTTGAAGTCCGGATGCTCGTCGGCCTTGAGCGGCGCCGGATGCTCGAACCCGAACGCGACCGTCCCGGCGAGCAGCAGCCCGGCGAGCCACGCCGCCGCCCACAGCGGCCGGAACCCGTACCCGACCGTCGCGTCCTGCAGGTAGCCCCAGACGCGCCGGTACAGCGGCAGCGTCCGGCGGCGCCGCCGCTGCTTCGCGAGCAGGACGTTGCGGGAGGCGATGTCGTCGCCCGCCCGCAGGTACGCCGCCGCGAGCTGCTCGTACGCGTGCGGCACGTACCCTTCGACGTCCCGTTCGAGCATCGGCACGCGCACCTTCGGCGGGAGCCGCGGGTCGAGCGACTCGTACGTCAGCCCGTCCAGCCGGACGTCCCCGCGCAGCGCGCCCGGCGGCAGGTGCAGCAGCCCGAACCGCGCCCGCCGCAGGTCGGTCTCGCCGTCGATGCGGGCGTCCGGGAGCCACAGTTCGCCGACGGCGGCGCTGGTGGCGGCGAGCGTGGACACCCGCGCCCCCCGGAGGCCGAGAAGCCCGGGGATCGTCGCGGCGCGCAGGTCGATCTCGCCGTCGAAGCGTGCCCGCGTGGCCGACACGTCCGTCCCGACGCCGAGGCTCTTGGCGTCCAGGGCCCGCCCGGCCGGGTTCGCGAGGTGCGCGTCGATGAGGTCGATCCGGTGGCCGATCCGTGCCCGGCGCACGTCGATCTCGCCCTCGCTCCGCAGCCTCCGGGCGTTCAGGTTCTGCCCCACGCTCAGGCTCTGGGCCTCGATCGCGTGCCCGCCGGGGTTGCGCAGCACGGCGTCTTCGAGGTTGAGGTTGCCGGTGATGGACGCGCTGTTCAGCCGGATCTCGCCGTGGGCCTCGAGGCCGGGGGCCCACATGTCGTCCTCCAGCACCGAATGGTTGAGGTGGACGATCTCGCCCTGGTTCGTCCCCGGAGTGCCGAGCCGGGCGCGTTCGAGGAAGAACGCCCGGGCGATGCGGATGCCGCCGAGGCTCATCCGTCCCGGGACCCGGCACTCGGTCAGCCGCAGGACGCCGCTCACCTGCATCGTCGCGGCGAACAGTCCGGGGAGGAACGACTTGCTCAGGTTGAGTTGCGTCAGGTGCGCCGCGTACAGGTTGGGGATCTCCTCGAAGTGGCACGCCCACAGCCGGATCGGGTGCTCGACCGTCGCGTACTGGAGGTCCAGCTTCCCGGTGATCCGCGCCCCGGACACCCGGAGGGCCGCGACCTCGCCGTCCTCCGGCGGGCGCAGCAGCAGTTTGCGCAGCACCCACGCCCGCACGGTGCGTTCGGGCCCCCACGCGGCGCCGTCGGCGGCGTCGTCGCCGTCCCGCGAGAAGTCGACCTTCGCTCCCGTCCGGAACGCTCGCCACACCCGCCGCTCGGCGGCCGTCAGCTCGACCGGCTCCACGCGTCCCCTCCGCCCGCCGCGATCACGTTGATCAACGGATATACCGGACGTCTCCGCATTCGTCCACGCGCCCCTTCGGGTCGCCTGGAACGTTAACGGGTGTCGCCGACGAAACGGCGGCGGGCGCCGAGCCACCGGCGGTCGTCGATATATCTGGCCGGTTCGTGCAGGAAGGATTCCGCGCGGACTTTCCCGTAGATGATGTTGATCGTGCGCAGGTTGTACCAGGGGGTGCCGCAGCAGGAGCAGCCGTGACCGCTCAGGAAGGTGTCCTGCCGCCGCAGGAATTGGTTCGGCCGCAGATGAACGGACGGGCGATTCCCGAAGTCCACGCGAAGCCCTTCGGGTTCCTCCTTCACGCCGATTCCCCGAGGGAGGGCGTGCCCCACCCTGGTGTGCGGGACGAAGCCGTCCCCTTCGCGCATCCACACCATGTGGACGAACGGGGGCGGCTCGTCCGGCAGGGGGAAGGCGACCGGGGCCGCGTTGCGGCGCGCGGCGGCCGGGCCGCCGCGCGCGTGCTTCGTCCAGGTGATTTCGACCATTTGCAGAGCGAAGTCCACTCCGCCATGTTCGGTGGGATTCCCAGTGAGGATCAACCGAATAAACGCTCCGGCCGCGATTGCGTAAAAGCGGGGACGGTGCCGATGGGCTGGCCTAGTGTGCGGGCATGGTCGGGCGTGCGGAACTGCTGGCGCAGGGGTCTTTCGGGAACGTGCGGGCCGCCGGGAGCGGCGCGGCCACGGCGTGCGCGTCGCTGATCGGGGACGGCGGCGCCGTCGGCCTCGCGTGGGATCTCGCGAGCGGCGCCCGGGTGGGGGAGCCGCTGCCCGGATTCCCCTACGACGACGAGGAGTGGGCGTTCGGCGCGCTGCCGGGGCCGCGCGGCGCGTCGCCCGTCGTGGCGTGGGCGGGCGGCGGGCGGGTGCACGTCCACGACGTGCGCGGCGGCGACGAGGTCGTCATCGACGACGCGGAGGCGTCGTTCCCCGACGTGGTGGGGCTCGCCGTCCACCGGGGGCGCGGGGCCGTCGTGACGGTGTTCGACCGGCGCCCGCACGCGGAGATCGTCCTCTGGGACGCGCGGACCGGCGAGCGGCTGGCCGACTTCGAGACCTGGTTCGGGTACTGGAGCTCGGACCGGAACCTGCAGCACGCCGCCCCGGAGCCGGGGCCGCTCATCGCCCTGTCCTGCGGCTCCGAGCACCGCGACCGCGTCGGCGTGCTGGACGTCGAGCTCGGTCGGCAGGTCGCCGAGCTGGACCGCGACGGCTCCCGGGAGGTCCCGATGGTCGCGTGGGGAGACGGGGTCGTGCTCGTCAAGGCGGAGCCGGGACGGATCGTGGTGCGGCACCCGGACGGCGGGGAGGCGGCCGCCGTGGACGCGCCGGAGCTCGCGGGCGCGAACGCGCAGGTTGCGGCGGCGCGGGTGGATGGGCGCCTGCTGGTCGCGTCCGGCGACCTCCAGAAGGGCGCGTACACGGTGCGGGACGTCGCCCGGCCGGAGCCGCTCGGACGCGTCGAGGTGCCCGGGCCGGTCGGCGGCGTGGCGCTGGCGCCCGACGGGACGTTCCTCGCCGCGACGGACACCGGCCTGTACCGGGCGCGCGTCAGCGGGCACGGAACCTGAACTCGAACTCGCACCGGTCGCCGCGCACCCCGACCGACCCCGGACGGGCGATGGGACGGTCGTGGCGGCGGCCGTCGTCGACGGCCCGCAGCAGCTCCCGTCCGGCCTGCGCGACGGTGACGACGACCGGGGACGTCCCGGTGATGCGCACCTCGAAGCGCTGCCATGCGCCGAACGGGTAGGGGTGGCGCACCTGGGCGAGGGTGAAGTACCTGCCGCCGTTCACCGGGCCGCCCCTCAGCTTCTTCTTGACGACGAGCAGTTCGTCGCGCCGGTTCAGCGACGCGACGTACAGTTCGGTCTCGTCCTGGCGGCGCAGCATCACGTGCACCCCGTCGGTGGCCTGCGCGTCGTCGGGCAGTAGGCGCACGTTACGCACGTCCAGGGTGATGTGGACGTCGAGGTGATCGGCACGGTGCGTGTTCATCCGGAACACGCTCGACCCGGTGCCGTTGGACGACGTCGCGTCGGGCACGGCGGTGTCCGGCGGGCCCGTCCAGAGGAGGCCGTCGCGCTCGTAGAGGGAGCCGCTCGTGACGTCCCACGTGGGGGAGCGGCGCGCGTCCCCGGCGCCGGGGTTCCAGTGCGCGTACTCGTTCGTGACGAGCCGCGCGGGGACGGGCGCGCGGCCGGGGCCGTCCGGGCGGGTGAGAGCCCAGACGGCCCACGCGATCGGGACGGCCCCGGCGAGGGCGCCCGCGACGATCAGCCGGGCGCGCATCAGCCGGGGAGCGCCGTGCAGAACCCGCGGGCGCGCAGCCCGCGGATGATCGTCGGGAGGGCGCGGACGGTCGCCGCGGAGCGGGCGACGCCGTCGTGCATGAGCACGACGGCGCCCGGTTCCGCCCGGGTGAGGACGGTCGCGGCGATCTCCTCGGGGGTGCGCCCGCGCCAGTCGTGCGTGTCGATCGTCCAGCGGACGACCCGCATGCCCAGCGCGCGCGCCTGCGCCTCCACCACGGCGTCGCCGGCGCCGAACGGCGGCCGGAACAGCGTCGGACGGGGCGCGCCCGCGTCCTCGACGGCGGCGGAGGTGTCGGCGAGCTGCCCGCGGACCTGCGCGGGCGTCAGGTCGGTGAGGTGCGGGTGGTTCCAGCTGTGGTTCTCGACGCGGTGCCCGGCGGCGGCGATCGCGCGGACCATGGCGGGCCGCGCGGCGGCCTTCTCGCCGGTCACGTAGAACACGGCGCGGACGTCGTGGGCGCGCAGTACTTCGAGGACCTGCGGCGTGTAGACGTCCGGGCCGTCGTCGAACGTCAGCTCGACGCGGCCCCGCGCGCAGCGGTTCGCGGTGCTCGCCGGCGCGAGCATCTCGGGGGTGAGGACGTCGCGGGCCCCGGCGGCGCGCGCGGCCGCGTCCCCGCCGGGCCCGAGCTCCTGCCGGGCCAGGGGGACGACGACGGCCAGCGCGAGCAGCCCGAAGCCCAGTTCGAGGAGGTGGCGGCGGACGGAGGTGCCCAGGGTCATGAATCCAGATCCGTGAGGGAGAAGTCGTCGACGGTGAGGGTGCCGACGCCGGGGAGCGCGATGCCGAAGCTCAGGTTCGTCGCGCCCGCGGGGACCGGCGGCGTGGTGACCAGGGACCGCTGCCAGGTTCCAGTCCCGGCGAGGGCCGGGCCGTTCGTCCAGAACGTCCAGGCGCCCGTGGCGGTGCGGTAATAGATGCTCATCTTCGCGTTGACGGTGGCGGGCCACGAGCCCTTGAACCAGACGCCGAGTTCGTACCTGTGTCCCGGTATCGCGGCGGGGGCGCACGTACCGGCGCACGTACCGGCGTCCTGGCGGGTGACGAGTTTCCTGTCGCCAGACGTGCGGGACGTGACGGCGACCTGGTGCGCGTACTGGCCGGTGCGCGCGTCCTGGGTGCGGGTCCAGGTGTAGGTGTTCGTGCCCCAGCCGCCTTCCTGGAAGCACGCGGGCACGGCACCGGAGGCGGCCTCCAGCGACGGGTTCTGCACCTGCGCCGGCGACGGCGGCCCGGGGACCGGCGGCCGCACGTCGCCGCCGACCACCTCGTCGACCGTCCGGACGACCGTGCCGCCGGACGCCCGCGCCGCGAGCCAGCCGAGGAACGCGTCGAGCGTCGCGGGCGTCACCGCGTAGGAGTCGCCGCAGCCGTCGCACACGTGGTGGAACACGAGCGGCACCCAGCCGCCGCCGTCCTCCTCGGCCTGCGTCACGTACCGCTTGAGTTGGTCGAGGGTCGTGCTCGTCTTGACCGAGTCGGGCGTGCGGACGGAGTACGGCGCGGCGGGCGGGACCGTCTCAGCGCGGTCGCATCCCTCGCAGCTCCCCGGGGAGACGAGCCCGCCGACCGTCCGCGCGTTGTTGTAGCCGCAGCCCTCCACGACGTCCCGCGCGCCCGCGTCGACCGCGCCGTAGGGGTAGGCGAAACTCGTCACCTCGAACCCGAGGGCGAGCAGCGCGACCCGGTCGTTGCACACCTGCCGCTGCTGCTCCTCCTGGGGCAGCGACGGCACGTTCACGTGGGAGACGGTGTGCCCGCCTATCTCGTGCCCGCCGGACGCGAGCGTCTCCAGTTGCGCGCGCGTCATGTAGCCGGGCGCGTCGACACGGGCGCTGTTGACGTAGAAGGTGCCGTCCATGCCGTGCGCGTCCAGGACGGGACGGGCGTTGTCGTACTGGTTCCGCAGCCCGTCGTCGAACGTCAGGGACACGACGGTGCCCGCCGCGGCCCGCGCCGGTGCTGCGGCCAGCGCCGGAGCGACCAGTACGGAAGCGGCGAGGACGGCCGCCGCACGGACGAGAACGGGCCGGGTGAGGGGCGGTCGGGTGAGCGAAGGTCGGGTCGGTGAAGGCATCGTCGCCTCTCTCTGAGGTGGTCCCGGGGCGCGCGGTCAGCGGCCCCGGAGCGGGACGAACGTCGGATCGTGGAACGTCACCGTGCGCCCGCCGCGCGCCGTGATCCCGAGCCGGACGCCGCCGCGGTCGATCGGCGGGCCGGACCCGCCGGTCAGCGCGGCGCGCAGCGGCCGGCCGCCCTCGACCGCGACGGTCAGCCGGCCCCCGCGCACCTCGATGGCGACGTCGCGGGCCCCGTCGCCGCCGTCCCGGCCGTCCAGCCGGGTCCGGCCGAGCGGCACCGGGGCGCGGTCGCCGACCTGCCGCCGCGCCACCACCGCCCCGTCGCCGACCACGACCTCGACGCGGCCGGGACGCCCCGCGCCCGCGCCGTCCCGCACGGCGACGACCGCGCCGGAACGGGGGCTCAGGCCCGAGACCGACGCCGTCACCCGGTAGTCCCGCCACCGGCTCGTGTTCGGCCCGCCGTCGCCCGTGCCGCCGAGCACGCACGCGCCGTACCGGTCGCCCGTGACCCGCAGGTCGGCGCCGTCCCGCGCGCACGCCACGCCGTCGCCGCGCCACGGCAGCGCCGCGAGGGCGTGCGGCGGCGGCGCGGGCACCGCGGCGCGGATCAGCTCCAGCAGCCCGGCGGCCGACGTGGTGCGGCGGACGCCGATCCGGTCGACGCGGTACGGCGGCGCGTCCGCGGCGATCGCGTCCACGTGCCCCGCCGGGACGCCCTCGCCCGTGAACGCCGCGCGGAACCCGGCGTCCCGGAGCAGCCCCGGCAGCGCGGCGGCGGCGCGCCGGTCGTTGCCCGCCGCCTCCCCGAACGGGTACGAAAACGCGGCGGCCCCGCGGCCGAGCGTCCGGCGGAAGAAGTCCTGCGACCGCTCCAGGTCCGCGCGGACGCGCGCCCGCCACGCGTCGAGCGTCTCCGGGCGCCCGCCCGCGACGATCCGGTTCGGCAGCGGCGCGCCCACGTCGCCCGGGATCCGCACGCGGTCGTCCAGCGCGTGCGAGTGCGACCCGAAGTCCCACCGGCCGGTGTCGGCGAGCGCCCGCACCTGCTTCGTCGACAGGTAGTACGACGGCGTGCCCGGTTCGACGATCCGTCCGGTCGCGAGGAACGCCGTCGCCGTGAACCCGTGCTCGGCGAGGACGGGGTCGGCGTTCGTCCAGTCGGTGAGGCGCCCGTCGTCGAACGTGAGCAGGAGCGCGCGCGGGGGCAGCCGGACGGGGCGTCCCTCCAGCAGGTCGAGGACGTCCCGCAGGCGCACGGTCTCGTACCCGGCGGCGTCCAGCGCGGCCATGTGCGACCCGAACCGCTCCCGGGTGAGGGTGCTCTGCGCGCCGTCGCGGTCGTCGACGCCGTGGTACGTCAGCGCGACGATCGACCCCGGGTGCGCGGGCAGCGCGGCGGCGGCCCGCGCGGCCTCCGGGTCCGGCCGGACGGCCGCCGCCTCGGCCTGCCCGGGGTCGAACGGGCGGCTGATCGACACCCACGTCGCCATCGCGAGGGCGAGGGAGCACAGGAACACGAACCCGGTGACCGCGCGGAACCCCCGCGCGCGGCCGGGCGGCGGCCGCTCCCACGGCGCGGGCTCCGCCGCCCCGCCCGTCCGCTCGCCCGCCCGTTCGTCCGTCCCGTCCGCCGGGTCAGCCATCGCCGCCGCCCGTCGCGCTGTAGACGTGCAGGGCCCG
Source organism: Spirillospora sp. NPDC052242 (assembly GCF_040679555.1). Classification (NCBI taxonomy): domain Bacteria; kingdom Bacillati; phylum Actinomycetota; class Actinomycetes; order Streptosporangiales; family Thermomonosporaceae; genus Spirillospora; species Spirillospora sp. NPDC052242. The sequence goes on along the minus strand of NZ_JBFAUZ010000040.1, from coordinate 69,433 downwards.
CGGGACGGCCGGGACGACCGGCTCCGCGTCGCCGTCCCGCGTGCCCCACTTGCCGTCCCGGATCCGCGCGATCGCCCACAGCAGCTGCGGGGAGAACGCGACGTAGAAGAACGTGCCGACGAACGCGTAGATCCACAGCCCGTCGTTCCGCAGCATCCGGTACAGCAGCGCGTACCCCATCGCCACCAGGTACAGGCCGAGGAAGTACACCATCGGGAACCGCCCGCCCGCGAGCGGCGCCAGCAGCCCGTACAGGACGACGAGCGGGCTGAGCATCCCCGCGATCGTCTGCACGGCGACCGACGGCAGCGCGCGGGTCCGGCTCCGCCAGATGTGCGCCAGCAGCAGCGGCCCCTCCCGGCTCCACGACTTCTTCCACCGCAACTGCTGCCGGAAGAACTTGCGGTACCGGTCGGGCGCGTCCGTCCACGCCTCCGCGCGCGCGTCGTACCGGGTCGTCCAGCCCGCCTTGAGGACGCGGTTGGTCAGCGCCCGGTCGTCCCCGTACGTGCACTCGACGCCGAGGAAGCGCTGGTGCTCCCACGCGTCCAGCAGCGGCGCGATCGCCTCCCGCCGGTACGCCGCGAAGCAGCCGGAGCAGCAGGTCACCGCGCCCAGCACCGACTCGGCGCTCTTCAGGAGCTGGAACGACACGTAGTACCGGGCCGCCTGCATCCGCGTCAGGACGTTGTGCTCGGCGTTGCGGACGTACGTCAGCCCGGAGACCGCGCCGACCTCCGGGTCCGCGAACCCCTGGACCAGCCGGCGCACCGAACCGGGCGCGGGCATCGAGTCGGAGTCGACGAACACCAGGATCTCCGCCGAGGTCGCGCGGATCCCCGCCGCCATCGCCGCCCGCTTGCCCCGGTTCTCGCCGAGGTCGACGCAGCGCACCCGTCCGTCCGGGTACCGCGCGGCGGCCTCCTCCATGTGCGTCCACGTGTCGTCGCTCGACCCGTCGTTGACGACGACGACCTCGAGCCTGTCCTCGGGGTACACGAGGCCGAGGCAGGAGTGGATCGTCCGGGCGACGGCCTCGCCCTCGTTGTAGGCGGGCACGACGATCGCGACGGACGGGGTGATGCCGACGTCCCGCGGCGGCCGGTAGCACGCCGCGAGCGCGAACCGGCTCAGCACGTACCCGCCGACCAGCACCGTGTAGCCCGACAGCAGCAGGTCGCCGCGCAGGTAGGCGAGCTTCACGCCCACGTGCCACGCGATCAGCGCGCAGATCGCCGTGACCAGGACGAGCGCGCCCAGCGCGGTGAGCCTCCCGGTCCGCGGGCGGGCCGGGAGGCGGGGGCGGCGCCTCACAGGGCCACGCGCCGGGCCGCGCCGGGGAACCGGTACGTCGCGTCCAGGACGAGCTGGTCGTGCGGCAGCGCGGCCGGGACGGCGCCGGGCTGCGGGGTGTGCGCGATGACGAGGTCGGCGGGGCGCAGGGCGACCGACGCCAGCTTCGTCCCGCCGCCGGTGACCAGCTCCGGCACGCGCGGATCGTGGTAGGCGACGTCGGCGCCCGCCGCGAGCAGCCCGTCGATGATCTCCAGGGCGGGCGACTCCCGCAGGTCCGCCACGCCCGGCTTGTACGCGACGCCCAGCACCAGGACGTCCGCGCCGGCCAGCCCCCGCCCGGCGTCCGACAGCACCTGCCGCGCCCGCTCCACGACCCGCCGGGGCCGCGTCGCGATCGCGGTCATCGCCGCCGCGACCACCGGCGGGTGCAGCCGGTCGCCCCGCAGCTGCCACAGCAGGTAGTGCGGGTCGCAGGGGATGCAGTGCCCGCCCGCGCCCGGCCCCGGGAAGAACGGCATGAACCCGTACGGCTTCGTCGCCGCCGCCTCGATGACCTCCATGACGTCGAGGCCGAGCACGCCCGCCGCGTCCGCGAACTCGTTGACGAGCGCGATGTTCACCGCGCGGAACGTGTTCTCCAGCAGCTTCGTCATCTCCGCCGCGTCGGCCGACGACACCCGGTGGATCCGCTCCGCGCACCGTCCGAGCACCGCCGCGGCCCGCTCCGCGCACCGGGGCGTCACCCCGCCGACGACGCGCGGGACGTCCTCGTGGGCGTGCCGGTCGTTGCCGGGGTCGATCCGCTCGGGGCCGAACGCGACGAACACGTCCGTCCCGACGCGCAGCCCCCGCGCGGCGAGCGGCGCCGCGAGCATGTCCCGCGTCGACCCCACGTACGTCGTCGACGTCAGGACGATCGTCTGCCCGGGGCGCGCGTGCGCGACGGCCGCCGAGCACGCCGCACTGAGCGCCCCGAGGTCGGGCACCAGGTGTCGGTTCACGGGGGTCGGGACGCAGATGAGCACGGCGTCCGCGGCGGCCGCCGCGGCGGGGTCGGCGGTCACGGCCAGCGCGTCCCCCGCCGCGCGCAGCCGCTCGTGGTCGCTGTGCAGCAGGTCGACGCGTCCGCTGCGGATGTCCTCCAGGCGCCCGGCGTCCAGGTCGACGCCGAGGACCCGCAGGCCCCGGGCGTGGAACGCGAGCGCGGTCGGCAGGCCGACATAGCCGAGCCCGATGACGGCGACGTCGTAGGTCGGGGCCTCGGTGGGCAGGGCAGAGGGCATGTACGTGAGATCTCCCCGTGTGGTGCTCCGCGAGCACGGCAAGCCAAAGGCAAAGGCGTAGTAAATGCTCTTTGGACGCCGTTTGACGGGGCACCGCACGGCGACGTATATCGCCTACGTCAGTTGCGGGATGACGTGGCGCACGTCACTCACGATCATGCCCTTTGAGCTGTGCCGGGAACGCGGGAACGCCGGGACCCGCCCGGCGGTCGGGCGGGTCCCGGCGTTCCGGCCCGAGCGGTCAGAGCTCGGCGCCGTCGTCCTCGCCCGCGCCGGACGACTCCGCGGACGATACGGACGCCGTGGTCCGCTCCGTCTCCGCGTCCGCGGAGCGCGCCGTGGGCCACGCGTCGAGCTGGGTGCGACGAGGGTTCGCCAGAGGGCTGTCCATTTGTGCTTCTGTCCTCCCGTAGACGCTTCTCGGTGGCTCGGGCCTACCGAAATAAGGAGATCTTCTCCGATGACCCACCCGGTTCGGCAAAATGGTCTAGACCTCGATCCGGTGGCGGATCATCCGCCTCCGTGGTAACGCGCCCATTCCATGATCAATTCCGCACCGGGAAAACCGCTGGCCGCCCCGCGTCCGTCCTGGCACTCTCGCCCCCATGGACGTCCCCGAGCTGATCGCGCTGCAGCGGTCCGGCGCCCGCCTGAAGTTCCTGTTCTTCTGGCGGGAGCACGGCCCCACCGGGTGCCTGAGCCAGTGGCACGCGTCCCCGTTCACCGTGGACGGCGTCCGGTACGCGACGGCCGAGCACTACATGATGGCCGAGAAGGCGCGCCTGTTCGGGGACGAACGCGCCGTGGCGGCGATCACGGCCGCGCCGCACCCCGGACGCGCGAAGGACCTCGGCCGCCGCGTGACCGGGTTCGACGAGGCCGTGTGGCGCGAGCACCGGCTCGGCATCGTCGTCCGCGGCAACCTCGCGAAGTTCGCCCAGCACGACGACCTGCGCGCCTATCTCACCGGCACCCGCAATCGGATCCTGGCCGAGGCGAGCCCGCTCGACCGCGTGTGGGGCATCGGCCTGACCGCCGACGACCCCCGCGCCGAACGCCCCGACGCCTGGCGCGGCGAGAACCTCCTGGGGCAGGCCCTCATGACCGTCCGCGACTCCCTGACCTGACGCGGCCGCCTCGCCCTCGACGGCCGGGCGGCCCCTCGTCGTCCGGGCGGGGTCAGGCGGTCGTGGTCGCGGCGGGGGTTTCGGGGGCGACCTCGGCGGCGTCGAAGGTGACGTAGCCGCCGACACGGACGAGGGTCATCAGGGCGCGCGACCACCAGGGGAGCAGGCGCTTGCCGGGCGCGCCGCGCAGGCGGCGGGGGTCGGTGAGCCGGTAGCGGCGGCCGCCGCGGACCAGGTGCCCGCCGCCGGCCGCGAGCAGGTTCCGCACCCAGTCGACGTCGTCGCCGTACGCCAGTGCGACGACCCAGCCGGACTCCGTGCGGAAGGCCTGGACGGGCGTGCGGTACGGACGGCCGCTGCGGCGGCCGACGTGCTCGACGACGGCGAGGGGCGGCAGGCGGCGCGCGAGCGGCAGCGCGACGGGGTTGACGGCGCGGCCGACGCGGCGGAAGGCGCGTGGCATGGGCATGCGCGGACCTCCAGTTAAGGAACTCGGAGTTTCTTACTGTGCCGCTAAGGTAGCACGGCAAGGAACTCGGAGACTCTTACGGAGGGGCGGGCGGTGGAGGCACCGGCGACGCGGCGGCGCGGCGAGGAGCTCGAGGCGGCCATCATGCGGGCGGTGTGGGAGCAGCTCGCCGAGGTCGGTTACGCCGCGCTGACGGTCAAGGACGTGGCGGCCCGGGCCCGCACCGGCAAGGCGGTGCTGTACCGGCGGTGGCCCGGGCGCGCCGAACTCGTCTTCGCCGCGATGGTCCACGGGATCCCGGCGGCGGACGACCTGCCGGACACCGGCGCCCTCCGCTCGGACGTCGTCCGGCTGCTGGAGCAGGTCGCCGGCAGGTTCGCCGGGATCGGCGGCGACGTCCTGTGGGGGCTGCTCGCCGAGAGCGCCCGGGACCCCGAACTCCTCGCGCTGATCCGCTCGGACCTCCTCGACGCCCTGCACCGGGGCCCCATGGCGACCCTGGTGGAGCGCGCCGTCGAGCGCGGCGAGATCGACCCCGCGCGGCTGACCGAGCGTCGCGTCGCGCTGCCGTTCGACCTGCTGCGCAACGAGATCCTCGTGCGCGGCACGGTCGCACCGGACGCCGTCGCCGAGATCGTCGACGAGGTCTTCCTCCCGCTGGTGCGGCCCGACGGCGCCCGGTGAGGTCCGGCTACGCGCGGGAGGCGAGGTAGAGGCGGGCGGCGGAGGTGCCGAGGCCGGACGGGCGCAGGTCGCGGGCGCGGACCGTGCGCTCGTCGTAGCGGTCGGTCTCGCGGTGCCACTTGAGGATCCCCGCCATCCAGTCGCGGATCTCCTCGACGTACGCGGCGAGGGCCGCGCGGGCGCGGTCGTCGAGGGCGAAGTCGTCGCAGACGAGCGGGAGGTCGTTGGCGACGAGGTGCTCGAACTGGCGGCGGCGGGACGTGATGAGGTCGTTCACGATCGGGAGGGCCTCGTCGCGGCCGCAGTCGAAGAAGTGCTGGACGGCGAGCAGGCCGTTGTTGAGCTCGCCCTCGTACTCGATCTCCTTCTGGTACGAGAAGACGTCGTTCATCAGGCACGCGACGTCCATCGCGGAGACGTCGATCTCGCGGAGGGTGCGGGTGCGGAACACCTCGGCGGGGATCTCGGCGGAGTGCTCGATGCGGGAGAGCGCCATCGTCATCTCGGAGCCGAACGTGTGGCGGCGCATCTCGACGTAGTCGACGGGGTCGGGGACGCGGCCCTGGAGGTGGTTGTTCAGCTCCCACACCCAGCTCTCGACCATGTGCTCGACGGCGGCGCGGAACTCGCGGCGGCCGTGGTCGTCCATCGGGGCGGCGGTGCGGCGCCACAGGTCGGCGAGCCCCTTCTCGAAGGCGTTCTCCGGGGGCGGGGTCTCACCGAGGTCGAGGGGGAGGAAGGCGGGGACGCGCGCGTTGAACAGCTTCGCGCCGGCCATGTCGCGGTCGCGGTTGTAGACGGCCGGGAAGTAGTCGTCGCCGTAGGTGCCGACGGCGAGCCACTGGACGGCGAGGTCGAGGGCCTCGGGGGTCGCGTCGGGGGCGAGGGACGCGGCGCAGATCTCGAGGGCGCAGCCGGTGAGCTTCTCGGGCGTCCAGACGGGGACGGGGAGGCGGGGGTGGGGCGCGAACATGCCCATCTCGGCGGCCCACGCGACGCAGTTGCGGCCCGCGTCGGCGCGGTGCGGGTTCACCCGGGCCGGGTACGGGATGTCGAAGTCGGGCAGCGGCGTCGGCCCCACCTTCTGGTGCGGGACGTGCGGGACGCTGAGGCGCGCGGACTTGACGATCGCGGGCAGCCGGGCCGCCGACATGCCGATCGACCCCTTGGCGTTCATGTACCGGCTGGACGACATGTGCCAGTCGTGCCCGCCGGACTGCCAGTCCTGGAGGCCCTTGACGTACGCGGCGATCGCGGCGCGCTCGGACGGGTCGAGCGCGGCGTCCTCGAAGAGCTGCGGAAGTTCGGTGAGGGCGGTGTTCTCGAACTGGCGGAGCCGGGAGGTGAGCAGGTCGTTGACGGTGTCGGCGGCGACCTGCGGGGCGACGCCCAGGAAGCGCTCCATGACGAGGACGCAGTTGTTGATCTCGCCCTCGCGCTCGGTCTCGCGCTGGTAGGAGAAGATGTCGTTGCGCAGGTGGACGCCGTCGGAGAACGTGTCCTTCAGGACGCGCAGCGGCCGGGTGCCGACGACCCGTTCGGGGACCTCGACGCCGGCGGCGTGCTCGACGAGGTCCGCCGACCAGGGGGCGCCGCCGACCTTGCGGCGCATCTCGATGTACTCGACGGGGTTCGGGACGCGGCCGTCGCTGATGTTGCGCAGTTCCCACAGCGATTCGCGGAGCAGGTTGTCGGTGCTGACGGCGAACCGCTCGCGCCAGGCCGCCGACCTGGACGGGACGGTCCGGGCCCACAGGTCGGCGAGGCCCCGTTCGACCGCGTTGGTCGCCTCCGGCGGCTCCAGGGACATGAACAGCGGCAGCCGGTCGAGGTACGCGCGCGCGCCCGCGTGGTCCTGCGGCTTCTTGAAGACCTCGAGGAAGTGGTCGTCGAAGTAGAACACCCAGACGTACCAGTCGGTGATGAGGTCGAGTTCGGGGCCGTCGCAGTCGGGGTGGGTGTAGGCGCACAGGAGCGGATAGTCGTGGGCGTCGAGTTCGGCCTCGTCCCAGATGTCGGGGGTGCCCGGGTCACGGGTCTCGTCCAGCATCCCCATGTCGCGCGCCCAGGTCTTGCTGTGCGCGCGCGTGCTCTCCAGATGCGGGTTCAGGCGCGCGGGGTGCGGGACGTAGAAGTCGGGCAGCTCGAACGGTTGCATCGACCGGCCTTTCCATCGGAGACGGTCCGCAACTTACAGCACGTGCAAAGTTACCCAGGGTGAGGTTTTGCTTGCCGTGACTCGGCGGCGAATCCGGGTAGGGGGCGTCACATGGACAGTGAACCGGTGCACGCGGAGGTCGCCCTGACCGTGAACGGAACCGAGCATCGGCTCCGGGTCGACACGCGGTCGTCGCTGCTGGACGTGCTGCGGGAGAGGCTGGGGCTCACGGGCTCCAAGAAGGGCTGCGACCACGGGCAGTGCGGGGCCTGCACGGTGCTGCTGGACGGGCGCCGCGCGAACGCGTGCCTCGCGCTCGCGGTGGCGCACGACGGCGCGGAGATCGTCACCGTCGAGGGCCTCGCGGACGGCGGGCGGCTCAGCGCGCTGCAGGAGGCGTTCGTCGAGAACGACGCGTTCCAGTGCGGGTACTGCACGCCGGGGCAGCTGTGCTCGGCGACGGCGATGCTCGACGAGGCCCGGGAGGGCTGGCCGAGCGCCGTCACGGCGGACGTCTCGCGCGACCCGTTCCTGGACGACGAGGAGATCCGCGAGCGGATGAGCGGGAACCTGTGCCGGTGCGGCGCGTACGTCGGGATCGTCGCGGCGGTCCGCGACGTGGCGGGCGAGACGAACCGGGCCGCGCGGGACCCGGGCGCGGTGGCCGAACGGATCGGCTCGGCGCGCGGCCGGGAGGCGTCCCGCCCATGAAGCCCTTCGTGTACGAGCGCCCCGCGAGCGCGGCGGACGCCTTGGAACTGCATCAGGACGGGGCCCTTTATCTGGGCGGCGGAACCAACCTCGTGGACCTGATGCGGCTCGGCGTGGAGGAGCCGAGCCGCCTGGTGGACGTCTCCCGCCTGCCGAACGACCGGATCGAGGTGACGGCGGACGGGACGCTGATCATCGGTGCGGCCGTGAGCAACAGCGACCTCGCGGCGGACCGGACCGTCCGGGAGACCCACCCGATGCTGGCGCAGGCCGTCCTGGCGGGCGCGTCCGGCCAGATCCGCAACCGCGCCACGGTGGGCGGCAACCTGCTGCAGCGGACGCGCTGCTCCTACTTCCAGGACGCGTCCAAGCCGTGCAACAAGCGCGACCCGGGGTCGGGATGCCCGGCCCGGGACGGCGAGCACCACAACCTCGCGATCCTGGGGCACTCCCCGGCGTGCGTGGCGACGCACCCGTCCGACATGGCCGTGGCGCTGGCGGCGATGGACGCGTCCGTGCGCGTGCAGGGCCGCGACGGGGAGCGCACGGTTCCGTTCTACGAGTTCCACCGCCTCCCCGGCAACGAGCCGGAGCGCGACTCGAACCTGCGGGACGGCGACCTCGTCACCGCCGTCGAGGTGCCGCCGCTGCCGATGCCGTCCCGCTACCGGAAGGTGCGCGAGCGCGCCTCGTTCGCGTTCGCGCTGGTGTCGGTCGCGGCGGCGGTCCGCACGGTGGGCGCGACGGTTCCGGACGGCGCGGGCGGCGTGGTGCGCGACGTCCGGCTCGCGCTCGGCGGCGTCGCGCACAAGCCGTGGCGGTGCCGCCGCGCCGAGGACGTCCTGCGGGGCCGGCCGGCGACCGAGGAGACGTTCCTGCGCGCCGCCGAGGCCGAACTGGAGGCGGCCGAGCCGCTGCGCGACAACGGCTACAAGGTGCCGCTCGCCCGCAACCTGATCGTCCGGACGCTGCTCGGACTGCAGGAGGTCGCGCCATGACGAGTCGCGTGGAGGCCCGGGAGAAGGTCACCGGCGCGGCGCGCTACGCCTACGAGTACCCGGTGGAGGGCGCCGTCTACGCGGCGGCCGTCCAGGCGTCGGTCGGCAAGGGCGAGATCCGCTGGGTGGACCACGAGAGCGCCCGCGCGATGCCGGGCGTGCTGGGCGTCCTGTCGTGCGAGAACGCGCCGCGGCTGGAGGACGCGGCGAACGCCGAGCTGGCGGTGTTCCAGTCCCGGACGGTCGCGTTCCGCGGGCAGTTCGTGGCCGCGGTCGTCGCCGAGACGCTCGAGACGGCCGTCGAGGCGGCGCGGCGCCTGCACGTCGAGTACGCCGAGGAGGAACCGGACGTCCGGCTGCGCGACGACCATCCGGGCCTGTACCGGCCGGAGAAGGTCAACGCCGGTTTCCCGCCCGACACGCTGAAGGGCGACCCGGACGGCGCGTTCTCCTCGTCCGCCGTGCGGATGGAGGCGACCTACTCGACGCCGGCCGAGCACAACAACGCGATGGAGCCGCACACCACGGTCGCGTACTGGGACAAGGACGGCAGCCTCGTCCTCTACGACTCGAACCAGGGCGCGTCCGCCGTTCAGTCGACGCTGGCGCAGCTGTTCGGGCTCGACCCCGAGCGGGTGCGGGTGATCTCCCCGCACGTCGGCGGCGGGTTCGGGTCGAAGGGGACGCCGCGGCCGAACGCGGTCCTCGCCGCGATGGCCGCGCGGGCCGTCGGCCGCCCGGTGAAGTTCGCCGTCCCGCGCCAGCAGATGTTCGCCACGACCGGCTACCGCACCCCGACCGTCCAGCGGATCCGGCTGGGCGCCGACGCGGACGGACGCCTCAACGCGATCGCGCACGAGGTGTTCGAGCAGACCTCGACCGTGCGGGAGTTCGTGGAGCAGACCGCGACGCCGACCCGCACGATGTACCGGGCCGAGCACCGCCGCACGTCCCACCGGGTCGTCGCGCTGGACGTCCCGACCCCGTCGTGGATGCGGGCGCCCGGCGAGACGCCCGGCATGTACGCGCTGGAGTCGGCGATGGACGAGCTGGCCGTCGCGACCGGCGTCGACCCGATCGAGCTGCGGGTCCGCAACGACACCGGCACCGAGCCCGAGAGCGGCCTGCCGTTCAGCTCCCGCAACCTCGTCGCGTGCCTGCGGGAGGGCGCCGAGCGGTTCGGCTGGGACCACCGCGACCCCGCGCCGGGCGTCCGCCGGGTGGGCCGCAAGCTGCTCGGCACCGGCGTCGCCGCCACCACCTACCCCGCCTACCAGAGCCCCGGGAAGGCGGTCGCGCGCGCCGAGCCCGACGGGACGTTCACCGTGCGGATCGCCGCGGCCGACATCGGCACCGGCGCCCGCACCGCGCTCGGGATGATCGCCGCGGAGACGCTCAAGTCCGACCTCGACGCCGTCCGGATCGAGATCGGCGACAGCGCGCACCCCGCCGCGTCCGTCGCGGGCGGCTCGTCCGGCACCGCGAGCTGGGGGACGGCCGTCGTCCTCGCCTGCGAGGCGCTGCGCGGCCGGCTGAACGGCGAGGTCCCGCCGGAGGGGATCGAGGCGTCCGCGGACTCGGGCGAGGCGCTGAAGCGCCGCGAGGACTACGCGCGGCACGCGTTCGGCGCGCAGTTCGCGGAGGTGGAGGTGGACGTCGACACCGGCGAGGTCCGCGTCCCGCGCATGCTCGGCGTGTTCGCGGCCGGGCGGATCATCAACCCGACGACCGCGCGGTCCCAGTTCATCGGCGGCATGACGATGGGGATCGGCATGGCGCTGATGGAGGAGAGCGTCATGGACCGGGAGTTCGGCGACTACCTGAACCGCGACCTCGCGCAGTACCACGTGCCGTCCTGCGCGGACGTCCGCAACGTCGAGGCGGCGTGGATCGAGGAGATCGACCCGCACCTCAACCCGATGGGCTCCAAGGGCATCGGCGAGATCGGCATCGTGGGCGCCGCGGCGGCGATCGCGAACGCCGTCCACCACGCCACCGGCGTCCGTGTCCGGGATCTCCCGATCACTCCCGCCCGTCTGCTTCCGCAACTTTGATCATGTGACCAACCGAACGCCCCACGTTTTCCGCTCAGGTGACAGCGCGGAGCCGGGCGAGGTGAGAACCTGGACATGCGGGGCCGCTCCGGCGGCATCACCATGGTGCGGGCGCACCGCCCGAAGGGCGAGGAGCAGATGACGGTCTGGCGGATCACCGGCGGGGATTCCGAATCGGGTGTGCCGCGTCCGGAGCGGGCGTCGCCCCGCTACGACCTCGTCGAGCTCGACTCGCCGCTGCTGCACATCGCGGGCGGCACCGGCTCGCCGTGGCTGCGGCTCACCGGCGAGATCGACGTGTCGAACGTCCCCGCCCTCACCCGGGCGCTGCACGGCGCGCAGGCCCGCGCGGGCGGCGACGTCCACGTGGACCTCGCCGGCGTCGACTTCGTGGACGTCTCGGGCCTGCGCGCGTTCGCCCGCGCCGCCCGCGACCTGCACGACCTCGACCACATGCTCGTCCTGCACTCGGTGTCCGCCCACATCGACCGGCTCGTCCGCCTCATCGGGTGGGACGCGGTCCCGGGCCTGCAGGTGCACTGCCGTCCCCGCGCCTGACGGCACGGCCGGACGGCACGTCCGGACGGCCGGAGGCGGGCGCCGCCGCTACGTGGCGGGGGCTTCGGCGGGGACGGTCCCGCGGCGCCGGAACCAGTGCCGGTGGGTGCGGACGAACGTGACCACGAAGAGCGTCTGGATGCCGCCCTCGATGAGGATCAGCAGCGCCGAATCCAGGGCGCGCAGCGCGGAACCGCCGGCGAGGCCGTCGGCGACGCCCTCGACCGCGCGGACGAGCGTGGTGACCACGATGGGGCCGCCGAACAGCGCGAACGCGGTGAGGGTGACGGCGGCGCCGGACACCAGGAAGACCGAGTAGACGCGGGTCGCCAGGCGCTCGCGCGGCGGCAGCCCGGCCGTCGGGTCGGGGACGCCGCCCGGGCGGCGGCGCACCGCGGCGGCGGCCCGCCCGAGCAGGTACTTGGCGTACGCCAGCCCGTCGTCGAAGAGGTTGCGGGTGCGCAGCAGCTCGCGCAGCACGAAGTAGAGGTCCGTGCGCATGTAGACCTGGAGCTGGAACGGGATCGTCATCAGCACGGTGACGATCAGCGCCTGGAGGACGGCCCGCGCGCCCCCCGGCAGCCCGGCGTGGGCGACCAGCAGGATCAGCGTCGCCATCAGGAGCACGTCCCAGGCGAGCCCGGCGAGGTAGACGCGGTACCGCGACCGGCGGGGCACGCCCCACACCCCGGTGACGTCGGTCTGCACCACCAGGTTGTGCAGGCGGGTGCCGAAGCCGATGCGTCCCGGCGCGCCCAGCGAGCGCGCCGCCATCAGGTGCATCAGCTCGTGCACGCTGATCGACATCGACATCATCACCGTGTTGACCAGCACGGTGAGGCCGACGTAGTCGCCCCAGAAGAAGTCGGAGTAGTCCGGCAGCAGGGCGGGCCGCAGGGCGAGCGTGACCAGCGCCGCGCCGACCGCCGCCAGCCAGCAGAGCTTCGCCGGAAGGCCGAACAGCCACGCCACGTGCCGCTCGGTGAGCCGGGGGAAGTGGACGGCCGGCGCCCGCTCCGCCGGGTCCGGCACGGCCTCGCCGTCGACGGACCGCACGAACCCCAGGTCGGTGAGGGCCTCCACGAGTTCGCTCACGTCGACCTCGGCGCCGTGCTCGGCGGCGATGCGTTCCTCGGCCGCGCCGACCGTCAGGCCGCCGCGCAGCAGGGCGATCGCCTCCCCGTACACGGCCGGGAGCTCCACGAACTCCCCGATCCGCAGCCGCCCGACGACGACCGCGTCCGGGTCGTCGTCGTCCGGACGGACGATCAGCGGATGGAACTCGACGACGGTCACGGCGTCCCGCAGGCGGGGCAGTCCGCGTCGCGCGGGATGTCGATGAAGTACGAGTGGTCCCACATCGCGTAGTTCCAGTGGAAGACGCGCCCGCGCGCCTGGGCGGGCAGGCCCCCGAGGTGGTACAGCACCTCCAGCGCGCACAGGTGCCCGCTGACGTTGGCGCTCGCCGCGATCACCGCGTTCGGCCGCTCCTCGGTGAGGGACCGGCCGTGCGCCTTGAACTCGCGCCGGTCCTCCTGGCGGCGCAGGCACGCCCAGCAGCCCGTCTCGCCCGGCACCAGCCCGCCCACCACGGCCATCGGCCCGGTGTAGAAGCTGACGAACCAGGGGGTGCCGGTCCGCAGCGCCGCGTCGTTCGTCCAGAACATGATGTCGGGATGCGGCTCGTCGGCGCACAGGACGAACAGGTCGCAGTCCCGCATCATCGCGGCGATCCCGTCGGGCCCGTCCGCCCTGAGGGTCTCGCCGGTCACCTTCACCAGGCCGTTCATCGCGCGGAGCCGGTCCACCGCGCGGCCGACCTTGGGCAGGCCGATGTCGTCCTCGGTGTAGAGGAGCTGCCGGGTGAGGTTGGACTCGTCCACCACGTCGAAGTCGGCGACGTGCAGCGCACCGATCCCCCCGGCCGCCAGCCCCGCCGCCACCGCCGAGCCCGTGCCGCCGAGCCCGAGCAGGCCGACCCGCGCGTCCTTGATCCTCGACTGGATCTCGTACGGCGAACTGCGCGGCGCTGTGTCGATCCACGCGAAGAAGTTGCGGGCGGGCTCGTACCTGGCCGCCTCGCGCTCGTCCAGGTTGCCGGGCAGGGGGGCGCCGGCGTCCTCGACGAAGCCGCCCGCGACCAGGTCGCCGATCACCGCGCGGGCGCTCTCCTCGTCGACGTCCGGGTGCGTCCCGGCGAAGGCCGCGAGCACCTGGTCGACCGTGCGGGTGCCGTCCATGAGGGTGATGAGCCGGGCGATCGCGCCGTCCTCGCCGTCCTGGATCTCGGCCGCGACGCCCTGCTGCATCAGGCCGATCAGGATGCGGTCGCCGGGCAGGGCCAGGGGCTGGTGGACGCGTTTGATCCGGGGGAGCCGCATGCGAGCCTTTCCGATCGTCGACAGGGAGCGGCCGGCCAGATCCGGGACCTGGCCGGCCGGTCGTTCCGGGGGGATCAGCCGCCTTCGCGGAGGCCGGTCGTCTCGACCTTCTCCAGCCGCTTGATCTCCAGCTTGATCTTCTTGCCCTGCTGGGCCTGCTTGCCCTGCGGCGCCTGTCTCGCCTGCTGCACTTGCACGGGGCCTCCCGGCTGATCGGGGCACAACGCGTCCGGTCGCGCGCTGTGGCTTGATCGTAAAGTTCAAGATCACGACATGGAAATGACAGCTTCTGCCAATTCGGTGGTGATCATCTCGTCGGATCCGGCGGCTTGCGCCCCGGCGGTCAGACCCGTAGGTAGGCGAGGTCGAAGTCCTTGCGCCAGGTCGTCCCCGCGTCCTCGGACGCCTCCCAGCGGCCGTCGATCCGGTCCTTGCCGACGTCGGCGATCCACCGCTGGTGGAAGTCGGGGTCCTCGCGGAGCAGCGTCCAGCGCCCGTCCTCGAAGGTCATCGCGAACTCGCGGCACACCCCGCGGTCGTCGTGGTACAGCGCGACGTAGGCGTCGTTGGCGTCGCTGCGGCCGAAGACGCACGTCATCTCCGAGGCGTTGTCGCCGCCCTCGAACACCGACCGCATGACCAGGAACGACTCACCGAGCCACTCGACGGTCGCGGTGCCCGGCACCTCGGTGCCCTCCGGCAGGAACGGCGCGTTCGCCAGCGTCATCGTCCACGTGCCGACGAGCCCGCCCAGCTTCTCGAGTCCGGTGTTGCGCATGGGTTCTCCGTTCGTCCGTCCCGTCGAAGGGGAGACCGGCGGCCCCCGGTGAATTCATCGCTCCGGCGGACGGGGCGTTGCGGGAAAACCCGTTGCCGTCCGGACCCGGCCCGCCGGTAACGTGGCCGGCATGTACGCCGCCATGGCGATGACGAGGCTCCGCCGCGCCTAGCGGCGGACTCCTCCCATCCACGGATCGCTCCGCCGCTCCAGCGTGTCCCCGCCGGGCGGCCTCCTCGCGCTGCCCGGCTTCCCCTGAGCCGCGGAGATCCCTTGCGCACGCAGCGTCCCGGCCGGCACGAGCTCGGCCAGAACTTCCTCACCGACCCCGAGGTCGTCGCCGCCTTCGTCGACCTGGTGGCCGCCACGGACGGTCCCATCATCGAGATCGGCGCCGGCGACGGCGCCCTCACCCTGCCCCTGCAAAGGCTGGGCCGCCCCCTCACCGCCATCGAGGTCGACCACCGCCGCGCCGCCCGGCTGGCCCGCCGCGCGGACGCGTCCACCGAGATCGTCCGGGCGGACTTCCTGCGGTACCGGACCCCGGCCGCACCGCACGTCCTCGCCGGCAACCTGCCGTTCCACCTGACCACCGCGATGCTCCGCCGCGTCCTGCGCGCACCCGGCTGGACCGACGCCGTCCTGCTCGTCCAGTGGGAGGTGGCGCGCCGCCGCGCCGGGGTGGGCGGCGCGACGATGATGACCGCGCAGTGGTGGCCCTGGTACGAGTTCCGGCTCGCCGAACGGGTGCCCGCCGCCGCGTTCCGGCCGCGCCCCGGCGTCGACGGCGGCCTGCTGACGATCGCGCGCCGCGCGCGTCCGCTCGTGGACGCCGCCGACCGGGCCCGCTACCAGCACCTCGTCGAGCGGGTCTTCACCGGCCGGGGCCGCGGCCTCGCCGAGATCCTCCCGAACGCCGTCCCGGACGTCCCCCGGCGGCGCGTCCGGGGCTGGCTGCGGTACCACGGCGTCGCCCCCATGGCCCTGCCCAAGGCCCTCACCGCCGCCCAGTGGGCCGACCTGCACCGCCTCCGGGAGGGCGGCGGAGCGGGCTAGGGTGCGCGCATGACGAAGGACCCGCGGGCGCGCGCGCCGTGGCCGGACGCCGAACCCGACCGGATGCTCGGGTGCCTTCCGCCGCCGGTGCCCGGCGCGTCCGGCGGGGTGCCTACAGCGCCTCCTCCACCGGGAACGTGACGGGCAGCTCGACGAGCGCGCGGTGGATCGGGCCGGGACGCCACCGCAGCTCGTCCGGCGGGACGGCGAGCTCCAGGTCGGGCAGCCGGTCGAGGAGCCGCTCGATCGCGAGGGACGCGATCAGCCGCGCCTGGCCCTTCGCGGGGCAGCCGTGCGGGCCCGCCGCGAACGCCAGGTGGGCGCGGTTGCCGGCCTGCCGCGCCGACGCCCGGGACGGGTCGGTGGTCGCGGCCGCGTAGCTGATCACGACCGGCAGGTGCGCGGGCAGCCAGTGGCCGCGGAAGTTCAGGTCGCGGCGCGGGTAGGTCGCGCCGAAGTTCGCCATCGGCGGGTCGGTCCACAGGATCTCGTCGAGGGCGTCCTCCACCGGGAGGCTGCCGCCCGCGAGGTCGCCGCCGAACCGGTCGTCCGACAGCAGCAGCCGCAGCCCGTTCGCGACGAGGTTCTGCTCCGGCTCGGTCCCGGCGCCGAGCAGCAGCGTGAGCTGCTCGGCCATCTCGTCGTCGTCGAGGCCCGCCGGGTGGCTCATCATCCACGACGTGACGTCCGCGCCCGGCCGCTCCCGCTTGAGCGCCACCAGGTCGCGGGCCGCCTTCCCGAGCAGGACGTTCGCCTCCTCGGCGGTCAGGCCGTCGTAGGCGCCGTCGAAGATGCCGCTCATGCCCCGCAGTAGCCGGTCGCCGATCTCGGTCGGGCAGCCGAACAGCTCGTTGAACACCAGCAGCGGCAGCGGCCGGGCGTAGTCGGCGACGAGGTCGGCCTCGCCTTTCCCGGCGAACGCGTCGATGAGCCGGTCCGCGCTCGTCTCGACGTGGCCGCGCAGCGCGAACGTGTCGACCCGCGCGAGGCTGTCGGTGATGGCCGTGCGGAGCCGGGCGTGCACCGGCCCGTTCGCCGACAGCGTGTTCGGACGGTCCAGGAAGATCGGCAGCACCGGGCAGTCCGGCGGCAGGCTCGCCTGCCACTCCAGGCCGCCGCGCGGGAACGTTCCCGTGTCGCGCATGACCTCCAGCGCCGCGTCGTACCCGATGACGAGCGTCGCCTCCGCGCCCGGCGCCAGCTCCACCGGGGCCAGCTCGCCGTGCTCGCGCCGCAGCCGGTCGTAGACCGCGCCGGGGTCGCGCGCGAACTCCGGGCCGTACAGCTTCGTCCGCTCCGCCGGCGCGGCCCCCGCCTCGCTCATGGGGCGTGCTTCCTGTGGGGGGCGACCCCCCACACCCCCCGGCACCTCCATGAGCGGACTCCAGTCGCTTCGCTCCTTACGCCCGCTCATGGAGCCTCCCTGTCCAAGAAAAGAAGGTGGTCGACAAGGGCGATCAGGGCCTTGGTGGACGACGCGCGGTCGCGGGCGTCGCACGTCACCAGCGGCGTCTCGGGCGCCAGGTCGAGCGCCTCGCGCACCTCCTCCTCGGGGAAGGACGGCGAGCCCTCGAACCGGTTGACGGCGACCGCGTACGGCAGGCCCTGCCGCTCCACGATGTCCATGACGGCGAACGACTGGTCGAGCCGCGCCGTGTCGACCAGGATCAGCGCGCCGAGCGCCCCGCGCGCCAGGTCGTTCCACAGCCGGGTGAAGCGCTGCTGCCCGGGCGCCCCGAACAGGTAGAGGACGAGGTCGTCGCTCAGCGTCAGCCGGCCGAAGTCCATCGCGACGGTCGTGGTCGTCTTGCCGCGGATGTCGGCGAGGTCGTCCACGGTCGCCCCGGCCTGCGTCATCCGCTCCTCGGTGCGCAGCGGCCGGATCT
Organism: Spirillospora sp. NPDC052242; assembly: GCF_040679555.1. Classification (NCBI taxonomy): domain Bacteria; kingdom Bacillati; phylum Actinomycetota; class Actinomycetes; order Streptosporangiales; family Thermomonosporaceae; genus Spirillospora; species Spirillospora sp. NPDC052242. The sequence continues at coordinate 51,994 of NZ_JBFAUZ010000040.1, read as the reverse complement.
CCGACAGCGTCCCGACGTAGGTGGTCTTGCCGACGGCGAAGTGCCCCACGATGAGGACCTTGACGGCCGTCCGGACGGTGTCGCGCACGTACCGTCCGCCCGTGTACCCGCCCTCGTCGTGCGGCTCGCCGTGCCGCGCGCCGGGCGGCTCAGAGCGTGGCGCGGAGTCCATCGAGCACCTCCTGCAGGAGCCGGGCCTGGGTCCGCGCCGCGGGCGCCGGGGCCCGGGTGGTGAGGTGGCCGTCGTCCACCAGGTCCGACAGCAGCACCTTGGTGACGGCGACGGGCAGTTCCAGATGCCCGGCGATCTCCACGACCGACAGCGCGCCGCCGCGGCACAGCTCCACGATCCGCAGCTTCTCCGGGCTGAGCCCGGTGAGCGGCCGGTCGGTGTTCGCGGTGACCAGGGTGACCAGGTCGAACACGTTGCGGGTGGGGTGCGCCCGGCCGCCGGTGACGACGTGCGGGCGCACCAGCGCGCGGTCGGTGCGGCGGCGGGTCATGCGGTGCCGCCCTGGCCGCTGCCCCGGCCGCCGCCCGCGTCCGGGCGCGGCGGGCTCGTCAGTTCCTTGCCGAGCCGCTGCACGAGTTCCTGCAGCCGGAACGACACGGTCTCCATGTCCACGTCCAGCGCCGCCGACACCGCCAGGTAGGCGCCCGGCCCCGCCGCGACGAGGAACACGTACCCGTCGTCGAACTCGCTGATCGTCTGCCGCCAGGTGGTGCCGGCGTCGCCGCAGAACTCGGCGGTGCTGCGGGCGAGCGACTGCAGCCCGGCCATCCCCGCCGCCTGCCGTTCGGCGTCGTCGCGGCCGATGCGCTCCGAGTGCGCCATCAGCAGCCCGTCGGCCGACAGCAGGATCGCGTACCGCGTCCCGGGCATCCGCAGGGCGTCGTCCAGCATCCACCCGAGCCGGTTCACACCGTCGTCCATCGAGCCGTTCCACCCCTCGTTCATGGCCGCGGGTCCCCTTCGGGTCCGGAGGCGCCGGCGTCGCCGGGCGGCGCGCCGGCGCGGCCGGAGCGCGTCCCCCGCTGCCAGGCGCCGAGGCCCGCGGCGATCTCTCGTGCCGGCCGGGCCGGCGGTTCCTCCCCGGCGCCGGCGGCCGGCGCCGGCGCGGCGCCCGTCGCGTCCCCCGCGCCGGAAGTCTGCTCCTCGGCCCGCTCGGCGACCGCGACGCGGCTGCGCTTCGGCAGCCCGCCCGCGGTGACCGCCCCGGCCCGCGCGGCGTCCCCGGACGGCGCCGCGTCCGCCGGGCGGGACGCGGCGGGCCCGCGCGCGGCGGCCGAGCGCGGCGCGTCCGGGACGGGCGTGAGCAGCGCGTTCGGGATGAGCACCACCGCGCGGACGCCGCCGTAGGGGGAGCGGGTGTCGACCGACACCGAGAACCCGTACCGCGCGGCGAGCACGCCCGCGACGGCGAACCCGACCTGCGGCGGGTCGCCGAGCCACTGCACGTCCGAGGGGACCTCGCCGGACAGCCGCTCGCCCGCCCGCTGCAGCTCCTCGGGCGTCATCGCGACCCCGGCGTCGTCGATCATGATGGCGACGCCGTTGTGCGTCGTCTGGAAGTTGACCTCGACCATGGTGTCGGGCCGGGAGTGCCGGGCGGCGTTGTCCAGCAGCTCGGCGACGGTCAGCACGACCGGCTCCACGGCCCGGCTGGTCACCGCCATGTTCACCGGGTTCTGGACGTTGACGCGCAGGTAGTCGCGGATGCGGGAGGTGGCGCCGCGGACCACGTCGCTCAGCGAGGACGCCGACCGCTGCTGGCCCGGCCACGACCCGCTCAGCACCGCCATGGCCTGCGCGCGGCGGCCGATCTGCGCGTTCATGTGGTCGATGCGCAGCAGCCCCTCGAGCACGTCGGGGTCGTCGTGCCGCTCCTGCATGGTCGAGATGGCGAGCTGCTGCTCGTTGGCGAGGCTCTGCATCGTGCGCATCATCGAGCGGCCCGCGGACCGGCCGGCCAGCGCCGCGTGCTCGGTGATCCGCTCGACCGACCCGCCGAACAGGTCCATGATCTTCTGCACGTCCTGCGCGAATCCGGGCGCCTTCGCGTCCAGCCGCCGGTGCAGCGGGCCGCTCACCCGGACGGCCGAGTTCTGCAGCGACTCCATCAGCTCGGGCAGCCGTACCGCCGCGAGGTGGGCCAGCTCCCGGTCCCGCAGGTCGACGGCGTCCGCGAGTTCGGCGGCGCGGTCGCGGAGCCCGGCGGCCGACCGGCGCTCGCGGGCCAGCAGGACGGCGGCGACGCCGGCCACGACGGCCAGGGCCGCCGCCCACAGGATGTGCTCCATCGGTTCCTCGTGCGCAGGGGGACGGCCGCGGCGGGCGGGGGCCGCCCGGGGCCGGGGTGGGTTATCGGACAGTGATGAAATGTCGCGATTTGGTGACCGTAGGACGCTCAGGTTCCGGGCGCTTGTGCGAACGCGCAGAAAAACCGCCGTCACGCGCACGGATGATCACCGTGCGCGGGAATGGAGTTACTTTCCGGTAGTTTGCGGCGGTTTTCGGCCATGATCGCGCTAGCCTGACCTGCGGCGGTACGAGGGTCGAACGGCGGGTGCGGGTGGAGGCGCGGATGGGCGACGGCGCCGCCTACCGGGTCGTCCGGTACCGGCCAGACGACCCCGCACCGCGCGGCACCGGCCGCCTCCTGCTCCCCGACGGCGGCGGCCTCACCCTGGACGGCGCCGACCTCCCCCCGGGAACCGCGGTCCTGCTGCCGCCCGCGCATCCCGCGCGCCCGTCCGGCCGGGCCTTGGCCCTGACCGTCCCGGTGCGCGAACTCCCGCCCGCCGCGCTCGGCGCCGTCGTCCGCGTCGACGTGTCGTCCGGCCTCGGCCGGATCGTCGCGGACATGGCGCGGGCCGTCGCCGCGGAGGCGGGCGCGCTCGCCGCCCCCGAGTTCGAGGCGGCCTGCGACCGGATCGCCGAACTGCTCCGCATGGCCGTCGCGGGACGCGCCGCGGAGCGTCCGCCCGCGCCCGGGAACCTCGCCGAGGTCGAGACGGTCGTCCGCCGCTACGTGCGGGCGCACGCCACCGACCCCGGCCTCACCGGACGCGTGATGGCGCAGGAGCTCGGCTGGTCGCTCCGCCAGATCCAGCTCGCCCTCCAGCGGGCCGGGACGACGCCGCGCGCCCTCATCCGCGAGGAGCGGCTCCGGCTCGTCCGCGACCGGCTCCGCGACCCCGCCGACCGCGCCGTGTCGATCACCGACCTCGCGCACGCCGCCGGGTTCTCCTCCGCCGGGGCGCTGAGCACCGCGTTCCGCCGCCGGTTCGGCGTCAGCCCCCGCGAGCTGCGGCGCGGTCAGACCGGGACCGGCTGACGGCAGACCGGCAGCGCGACGACGACGTCGAGGCCGCCGCCGGCCCGGGGCCGCGCCGTCACCGTCCCGCCGTGCGCCCGCACGATCGACTGGACGATCGACAGCCCCAGCCCCGCGCCCTTCGCGGTGACCACCCGGTCGGCATCGAGCCGCCGGAACGGCTCGAACAGCGCCGGGACCTCGTACGGCGGCACGACCGGCCCCGAGTTCGCGACCTCCAGCACCACCCGGGGCCCCGCCGCCCGCGACGCGACCCGCACCCAGCCGTCCGCGCCCGCGTTGTGCCGGATGCCGTTCTCCACGAGGTTCTGGACGACCCGTTCCAGCAGCAGCGCGTCGCCCGACGTCACGGCCTCGCCCGCGTCGGCCCGGACCGTCACGCCCGCCTCCGCGGCCTCGTCCGAGGTCTGCGCCGCCACGTGCGCGACGACGTCCGCGAGGTCCACCGGCGCCGCGTTCACGATCTCGTTCTCCGACCGGGCGAGCAGCAGCAGCCCGCCGATCAGCCGCTCGTGCCGCGCGTTGATCTGCAGCAGCGCCTCGCCCAGCCGCAGGACGTCCGGGGACGCCGCCTTGCGGTGCATCGCGACCTCGACCATCGCCCGGCCGACCGTCAGCGGCGTGCGCAGCTCGTGCGACGCGTTCGCGACGAACCGGCGCTGCCCGTCGAACGACCGGTCGAGCCGCTCGATCATCGTGTCGAACGTGTCGGCCAGCTCCCGGACCTCGTCGCGCCGCCCCCGCAGCGCGATCCGCTCGTGCAGGCCCCGGTCGGCGGCGGGCGCCGCCGCGATCCGCCGCGCCGTCTCGGTGACCCGGTGCAGCGGCGCGAGGACCTGCCCCGCGATCAGCCACCCGAACCCGGCCGCGACCCCGCCGACGACCAGCAGCGCGATCGACCCCTGGGTGATGAACGAGGTGACCGCCGCGTCGCGCACCTCCTTCTTCTGGGCGCGCATCAGGTTCTCCAGGGTGACGTGGACGCGGTCTTCCGGGGCCGCCTCGATCACCTCGCCGCCCGGGGCGGTCTGCCGCCCCGCCGCGTCCCCCTGCGCGTTCGCCGTCGGCGGGGCGGTCACCTTGGCGAGGTACCTGGTGTCCCCCGGCCGGGACAGCTCCTGCGTGAACAGCGCGTAGGTGACGCCGAGGAGCAGCAGCCCCGCCACCAGGAACAGCCCGCCGTACGTCAGCGTCAGCCGGGCCCGCAGCGTGACGTGCCGCCTCCCCTTCGCCCTCGCCCTCGCCCTTGTCCTCGTCCTCACGGGATCCGGTACCCCACTCCCTTGACCGTCTCGATGACCGGCGGATCGGCGAGCTTGCGCCGCAGCTTGAGGATCGTGAGCCGCACCGCGCCCGTGAACGGGTCGGTGTGCTCGTCCCACGCCTTCTCCAGCAGCCGCTCCGCGGACACCACGCCGCCCTCGGCCCGCAGCAGCTCGGCGAGCACCGCGAACTCCTTCTTCGCGAGCGGCACGTACCGGCCGTCCCGGAACACCTCCCGGCGCGCCGGGTCCAGCGCGATGCCGGCCCGCCGCAGCGTCGGCGGCGCCGCCGGGCGGGACCGGCGGCCGAGCGCCAGCACCCGCGCCGCCAGCTCCGGGAACGCGAACGGCTTGGTGAGGTAGTCGTCGGCGCCGATGCCGAGCCCGTCCACCCGGTCGGTGACCTCGGCCGCCGCGGTCAGCATCAGCACCCGCGCGGACGCGCCCGACCGCACCATCGCGCGGCAGACGTCGTCGCCGTGCGTCAGCGGCAGGTCCCGGTCCAGGACGACCACGTCGTAGTCGTTGACGTGGACGCGTTCGAGCGCCGCCGCCCCGTCGTAGGCGAGGTCGACGGCGTGCGCCTCGTCCCGCAGCCACTCCGCGATCGCGTCGGCGAGCAGCCGCTCGTCCTCCACCACCAGCACCCGCATGTGCCGCCTCTCCGCTCGTCGGACCAGGGCCATGGTGCTGGGCGCCGCGTTTCCTTTCCGTAAGGAACCGGGTTCCCGCCGCAGGAAACGCAGGGGAAACGCCCGGCCCGGTTGCATCGCCTCTCGTCCGGCCGGAACCGATCCGGTCGCGGAACGAGGAGAAGAGAGATATGCGACTGCGAACCCGTGGCGCGCTCGCGACGCTGCCGCTGGCGCTCGCCCTGGCCCTGACCGGCTGCGGCGGGGACGGCGAGGACGGCTCCGGCGTGGCGTCGGCCGGCGGCGACAAGGCCGCCGGGTCCGGCGCCGCCGCCGGGGCGAGCCTCAGCCCGGAGGAGATGGGCGTGAAGTTCGCCCAGTGCATGCGCGAGAACGGCGTCCAGATGGAGGACCCGAAGCCCGGCGGCGGCCTGATGGTGAACGGGAAGGGCGTCGACAAGGCCACCATGGAGAAGGCCCAGGAGGCGTGCCGCGAGTTCAACCCGATGGACCAGGCCGGGCGGCCGGCCAGCGCCGAGGACCAGGAGCGCGCCCGCAAGCACGCCGAGTGCATGCGGGAGAACGGCGTCGAGGCGTTCCCCGACCCGAAGCCGAACCAGCGCGGCATCCGGATCACCCCCGAGGTCGGTGAGGACCCCGACTTCGAGGCCGCGCAGCAGAAGTGCCAGGAGCTGCTGCAGGGCGCCGGGAAGGGCGGGCCGCAGTGAGGGGCGGCCCCGCGGTCGGCGGCCGTCCGGACCGCCCGCCCGCACCGCCGGGGGACGCGCCGTCCCCGAACGGCGACGGGCCCGCCGTCCCGGAGCCGGACGCGCAGGCCGTCCCGGAGCCGGACGGGAAGCCGGGCCGCAAGGCGCGGAAGGCCGCGAAGAAGGCCGCGAAGGACGACGGCGCGGCCGGGCGGCGCACGTCGCGCCGCCGCCGGCCGCGGCTGCGGATCGCGCTCGCCGCGGCGGCCGTCGCCGCCGCGGGCGGAGGCGGCGCGTTCGTCGCGCTGAACGGGTCCGGCGGGACGGACGAGGCGGCGGCGACGGGACTGCCGCCGCACACCGCCCAGGTGACCCGGGAGACGCTCAAGGACACCGAGACCGTGGACGGCGAACTCGGCTACGGCCCGACCTACACCGCCACCAGCGGCGTCAAGGGCACGCTGACCGACCTGCCCGAGAGCGGATCGGAGATCAAGCGCGGGCACGAGCTGTACGAGGTGGACAGCGACCCGGTCGTCCTCATGTACGGGTCGAAGCCCGCCTACCGGCCGCTGCGGATCGGCACCGAGGGCGCGGACGTCAAGGCGTTCGAGGCCAACCTGAGCGCCCTGGGCTACGACGGGTTCACGGTCGACGACGAGTATTCGAGCGCGACCGCCGCGGCCGTCCAGGAGTGGCAGGAGGACATCGGCGTCGAGGAGACCGGGATCGTCGAGCCCGGACGGGTGGTGTTCGCGCACGGCGCCGTCCGGGTGGACAGCCTGCAGGCGAGCGTCGGCGGGCAGGTCGGGCCCGGCGCGAAGGTGCTCGACTACACCGGCACCGCGAAGGCCGTGACCGTGGAGCTCGAGACGTCCGAGCAGCGGATGGCGAAGAAGGGCGCGGAGGTCGAGGTCACCCTGCCGGAGAACGAGCCGGTCCGGGCGGAGATCGACGAGGTCACCACCGTGATCGACCCGGGCGGGCAGGGCGAGGAGCCGACCACGAAGGTGGAGGTGACCGTGTGGCTCGACTCCGACGAGGCCGCGAAGGCCGCCGCGGACTACGCGCTCGCGTCCGTGGACGTCACGTTCACCGCCGGGCAGGAGGAGAACGTCCTGACGGTCCCGGTGACGGCGCTGGTCGCGCTCAGCGAGGGCGGCTTCGGCGTCGAGGTCGTCAAGGACGGCACGTCGGACTTCGTCTCGGTCGAGACCGGCCTGTTCGCGGGCGGGAAGGTCGAGATCTCCGGGCCCGGCATCGCCGAGGGCACGGTCGTGGGGGTCCCGGAGTGATCGACCTGCGGGACGTGACGAAGGAGTACCCCGGCGGCGTCCGGGCCCTCGGCGGGGTGTCCCTGCACGTCGCGGCGGGCGAGCTCGTCGCGATCGTCGGGCCGTCCGGGTCGGGCAAGTCGACGATGCTGAACGTGCTCGGCACCCTCGACCGCCCCACGTCCGGCACCGTCCACATCGACGGGCACGACGTCGGACGGCTCTCGGACGCGAAGCTGTCGGCGCTGCGGGCCACCACCATCGGGTTCGTCTTCCAGCAGTTCCACCTGGCGGGCGGGACGCGCGCGCTCGACAACGTCGCCGACGGCCTGCTGTACACGGGGCTGCGGCTCGGCGCCCGCCGGGACCGCGCGGCGGCCGCCCTCGAACGCGTCGGGCTCGGGCACCGGCTCGACCACGAGCCGCACGAGCTGTCCGGCGGCGAACGGCAGCGCGTCGCGATCGCGCGGGCCGTCGCCGGGGAACCGGCGCTGCTGCTGGCGGACGAGCCGACGGGCGCGCTCGACTCCGTCTCGGGCGACGGGGTGATGGCGCTGCTGCGCGAGCTGAACGGCGCCGGGACCACCGTCGTCGTCATCACGCACGACCGGGAGATCGCCGCCGGGCTGCCCCGGCGGGTCCGGATGCGCGACGGCCGCGTCCAGTCCGACTCCGCGGCCGACCGCGCGGAGGTGGCGTGATGGCGGACGGGACGGCCCTGCAGCCGGCCCGGATGTGGCCGCGCGACGTCGTCCGGGTCGGCGCGGTCGGGCTGCGGACGCGGCCGATGCGGGCGTTCCTGTCCGCGCTCGGCATCGCGATCGGCATCGCCGCGATGGTCGCCGTCGTCGGCGTGTCGTCCTCGTCGCAGGCGGAGCTGAACCGCGCCCTCGACGCGCTCGGCACCAACCTGCTCACCGTCGCGCCCGGCAGCACCATGACCGGGGAGGAGGCGCAGCTCCCGCTGCAGGCCGAGACGATGGTCGAGCGGATCGCGCCCGTCCGGGAGGTGTCGGCGATCGGCCTGCTCGACGACGTCGCCGTGTACCGGAACTCGAAGATCCCCGAGAGCGAGACCAAGGGCATCGCCGCGTACGCGACCCGCACCGACCTGCGCGCCGCCGTCGGCGCCGAACTCGCCGACGGCGTGTGGCTGAACGACGCGACGGGCCGCTACCCGGCGACCGTCCTCGGCGCGAAGGCCGCCGAACGGCTCGGCATCGGCAAGGCCGGACCGGACGTCCAGGTGCTGATCGGCGGCGAGTACTTCACCGTCATCGGCATCCTCGAACCGGCCGAGCTGGCGCCCGAGCTCGACACCGCCGCGCTGGTCGGCTGGCCGGTCGCGGCGTCCGAACTCGGCTTCGACGGGCACGCCACGACCGTCTACACCCGGTCGCGGGACACCGCCGTCGAGGACGTCCGCGGCGTGCTCGGGCCCACCGCGAACCCGGAGGCGCCCAACGAGGTCGAGGTGTCGCGCCCGTCCGACGCGCTCGCCGCGCGGCAGGCCGCGGGCGAGGCGTTCACCGGGCTGCTGCTGGGCGTCGGCGCGGTCGCGCTGCTGGTCGGCGGCGTCGGGGTGGCCAACACCATGGTCATCTCGGTGCTGGAGCGGCGCGCGGAGATCGGGCTGCGCCGCTCGCTGGGCGCGACCCGCGGCCAGGTCCGCACGCAGTTCCTCACCGAGTCGCTGCTGCTGTCCGCGCTCGGCGGCCTCGGCGGCGCCCTCATCGGCGCACTGATCACCACGATCTACGCCATGTACCAGGGCTGGCCGGTGGTGATCCCGCTCTGGGCGGTCGGCGGGGGCATCCTCGCCACCCTCCTCATCGGCGCGGTGGCGGGCCTGTACCCGGCGATCCGGGCGTCCCGCCTCTCCCCGACGGAGGCCCTGTCCGGCACCTGACCACGGTGACCGTGCCGACGGCGGCGGTCCAAGGCCCCGGGGGCCTTGGACCGCCGCTGTATGCGCCCCCCGCGTCGTCGTCGTTGGTCGCCGAGGAGCCACGCGGCCGTTCCGGGCGTGCATGGAAAGGGCGGCAGCGGTGAGGTTCCGGGGATGGAGCAGCGGGGGCGGGAGCCGGTGACGGTCGTGTTCACCTGGGACGTCAGGCCGGGACGCGAGCGCGACTTCGAGCGGTGGACGGAGTCGCTCCACGAGGCCGCGAGCCGGTACCCGGGGCACGACGACGCGATGTGGCTGCGGGCCGAAGGCGGACGGCACCGGTACTACACGGTCGTCCGGTTCGACGACCAGGACAGCCTCGACGCCTGGCTCGGCTCGCCGGAGCGCCGCGACCTGCTCGGACGGCTCGGCGGGATCGCCGAGGAGCACGGGCACCGCACCACCGGGCTCGAGACCTGGTTCAGCCTGCCGGGGGAGTCGGTGCCGGCCCCGTCGAAGGCGAAGATGATCGTCGTGACGTTCTGCGCCGTCTACCCGCTCAGCCTGCTGCTGCAGACGTTCGTCACCCCGCTCGCGGAGGACTGGCCGCTGCCGCTGAAGGCCGTGCTGTTCCCCGCGATCGTCGTCCCGCTGCTCACGCTGCTGGTCATGCCGGCGATGAGCCGGGCGCTGCGGCGCTGGCTGTACCCGGTCCGGCGGGTGCCCCGGGCGGCGCGCCCGGGGCACTGAGGGTCAGCCGGACAGCAGCTCCCGCAGCTCGCGGACGGCCTCGCGGAGGCGGCCGGCGAAGTCGTGCATCGCGTCCGCGACCGGGCGCGGGGTGCTCAGGTACACGTTGAACCGGTCCGGGAGCAGGACGTACGCGACGCCGATGCACTGCTCGCTCGTCGACCCGAACCCGAAGTACCGGATGTTCGTCGACGGCGCCGAACTGGTGCTCAGGTAGTCGTCCCGCATGACGGTCCAGCCGGGGGAGTCGAACAGCGGCAGCGGCTCGGCGTCCCCCCGCCGCTTCGCGATGAGCTGCAGCTCCCAGAGGTGCTGCTCCGGCGCCCGCCCCGCCTGGCACTCCTTCGCGCGCCGGACGTGCGCGTCGGCCGCGGCGCGGAACGCGTTCCGGCGGGCGTCCGGCCCCGCGTCCGGGTCGTCCATGGCCTCGACGAACCGCAGCACCTCCGGCGTCACGACCCGCATCGCCTCCGTGCGGCCCCGCCGGTACTGCCGCGTCGCGATCGACTCGTACGTCGCGCCGACCCGCCCCTTCGCGCGCTTGTGCGCGAGCTGGTACGCCATCTGGACGAACGCGTCCGGCGACATCCCCAGCTCCTTCGCGTCCCGCGAGCCGAAGTCGTCGAACGGGACGCAGGCCGTCGCGGTCGCGGCGGCGTAGTCGGCGAACGCCGCGGCCGCCTCCCGGACGTCCGCGCGCAGGGCGTCGTCGAGGACGAACTCGATCGGCTCGATCGCCGGGAGCCCCTGGCTTCGGGCGCCCGACCGCAGCGACTGCTCCGCCGCGGGCTCGCCGAGCAGCGCGTCCACGAAGCTGAGGATCGTCGTGCCGTCCAGCCCGCAGTGCTCCACGTTGATGCCGGCCGACCCGTCCCCGAAGACGATGAACGACACCGCCTTGTCGAACCAGCGGTTCGCGCTGTCGCCGTGCAGCAGGTTGTCGCACGCCTCCTGCGTCGACGCGGGGACGAAGTCTTCGAGGCAGACGCAGAACAGCGCGGTCTCGACGTCGTCGAGGGCGCGCGCGTTGCGGGGGTCGAGGGCGAGCAGCGCGTCCCGGCTCGCGGCCCACTCGGCCCGCGCCTTCGTCGTCAGGTGCCCCGGGGACGGCTCCGGCGACGGCTCCGCCTTAATGATCGTGCCGAGGCCGGCGGCGAGCTCGTCGAGCGTGTGCGGGCGCCCGTCCGGCCCGATCACGTCCATCCGGATCATGTTGCCGCGGAAGAACACGACGATGTGCCGCGCGGTCGACGGCCCCGGCCACGCCTCGCTGTACGGCGCGCGGACGGTGTCCTGCTCGGGCCCGGGGATCCGCGTCGTCGAGAACAGGAACTTGTTCTGCTCCATCGACAGCGGGCGCCCCCGCTGCACGACCGGCGGCACCCGCTCGTCGTCCAGCCGCAGCTTGTAGTCCAGCGCGCCCGCGACCAGCCCGGCCGCCCGCGCGACCTGCGTCTCCCCGGAGTCGCCGAACAGGAAGAAGAAGTTCGCGTTGAGGGCGATGCGGTCGCGGCGGCCCAGGTACCGGTACGGCCAGAACGTGTCGAGCCAGCTGTGCACGCCCTCGCTCCGGTCGTACCGTTCGAGTTCCGCGTGCAGCCGCCGTCCCGGCCCGTCCGGACGGACGAACTCGTCCAGCGCCGCCTCGGTGCGTGCGAGCTCGTCCGCGGTGAGCAGGGGCGCGCACCATCGCAGGAACCGCTCGCGGGTCTCGTCGAGGGTGGGCAGCGGCACCCGCGGCAGCGCGTCCTCGTTGCCGAAGGTGCGGGCGGAGGGTTCGTTCAACGTCGGACCTCGATTTTCCGGATCGTGGGGGTCGGGGCGTGCGGCCGGCGCCGCACGGGATCAGGTGCGGGGACGGGACACGTGCAGTTCGGCGTAGTACCAGCCGTCGGTCTCCAGGCCGTGCGGGTCGATCCCGGCGTCCGCGAGCCGCAGCAGCACGTTCTCGCGCTCCTGCGGCGTGGCGAACCGCCGCTGCCGGAACAGGCCCTCGCGGCGGACGGTCTCGTAGCCGGCCGCGGCGAGCGTCCCGGCGATCGGGTCGAACGGGAACATCCGCAGGATGAAGTGCGCCATCCACGGGCGCCGCCCGCCGCACGCGGCGACGACGCGCGCGATCGTCCGCTCGGTGACGTAGCCGAGGCAGCCGGTGGAGACGACGAGGTCGGTCTGCGCGAGCAGGTCCCGCTGCGGGCCGGTCGGGTCGTCGTTCTCGAGGTCGGCGTGGACGGCGCCGTCGAGGAAGCCGGCGTCGAGCGCGTAGGAGAGGGCATTGTCGGAGGCGTCCAGGCCGATGAAGCGCGCGGGGGCGGTGCGCGGACCGCGGCGGCTCAGCTCGCGGTCGCGGGCCAGCAGCGCGTCGCGCGTCCGCCGGTGGGCGTCGGCGCCACTGTAGCGCTCGTACAGTTCGCCCATCGTGATTCCGTATTTCAGCAGTGCCGCGTTGATGCCGTAGGAGCAGCCGATATCGAGCACCGTCGGGACCGCGACGTTCCGGGCCTCGCGGTACTCGTCGATCAGCGCGGCGAAGTGCGGGCGGGCGAGCTGGGGGATGTTGTACTCGAGGTCCCGCAGCGTCGTGAAGTAGGCGCGGGGGTCGGGCTGCGTGTAGATGTGGTCGAGCGAGATCTTTCCGGACGTGTCGACGCGCACGGATCGCGGTCCTTCCTCACGGGGGGCTGGAGGAACGGGCTCGAGGGGACGGGGCCGGACGGGCGGGGAAGCGGTCAGTCGAGCAGCGCGTCCACCCGGACGGCGCGGCCCTCGGCCGCGAGGTGCTCGGGCAGCACGCGGCCGAAGAGCTGCCGGGTGCGGGCCACGCTGCCCACCACCCCCGGGCGCTCGCTGTAGGCGAAGATCGCGGTGTGCCGGGCCGTCGCGCCCCGGACGGCGCTCACCCGGTGCAGCGAGTAGCGCCCCTTGAACAGCTGGAGGTCGCCGGGCCGCAGCGTGAGGCCGCGGACCAGGTGCGCGCCCTCGCCGGTGAGCACGCGCCGCACGTCGTCGAAGTTCTCCGCCTCCGCGGACCTGATGTTCGGGCAGTACTCGAAGACGCCCCCGCCCTCCGCCTCCTGCGTCAGCAGGCTGACCGTGAACTCGTTGGTGTCGAAGTGCCAGGGATGCTCCATCCCCGGCCGGACGACGTTCAGCACGAGCCCCGACAGCGGGTCGGCGAGCTCGTGCACCTCCGGCAGCCCGAAACAGCTCGCCACGAAATGCCGGAAAAGCGGGTTCGAATAGAGGCGGGGGACGATGTGGTGCGGCGGCAGGCGGTCGCGCGCGACGAACGCGTTCCCCCGCTCGACCGTGAGCCGTCCGGGGTGGCCCTCCGGCAACGGCGTGTTCACGTCGATGTTGTAGGCGTTCACCGTTTCGACGTCGAAATGCGCGTCCCGTTCGACGGACGCGCATTCCGCCCGGAGCGTCTCCTGCCATTCCGGGCGGACGAAGTCGGGCAGCACGCAGCAGCCGGTCTCCGCCAGTTCGGCCCGGGTCGCGGAGACGACCTCGTGCCAGCGGGCGCTCGCCGGCGCGGCGAGGGGATAGCGTTCGGCGTCGATCGCCCGGTCCGGTTCCGTTGCCGCGCCCATGGACGTCCTTCCGCCTCGGCGAACTCAAGACGGGTTTTAGCACATCCCTTGTCGCAATTCACGGTGCACCTTTCTGGCGTGATTTATCGGAAACTGATGAACGGGGCCGGTGACCTGTGCTTTCAAACGTTCCAAATTCGTCGGCCGGGCGGGCCGCGCCGCCCTCCCGTGTGTCCCATCTCACGCCGCGGGGCGGTCCCGCCCGCCCGGCGGCGGGACGCGCGCGGCACCGTGTTTTCGCAGCGCAGCCGGGTACACGCATCGCGGAACCTGCATCCGACACGCGGAAGGGCCGAGAGAGTGGACGGCGACGAACGCATGCTGGCGGACCTCCTCGCGGCCAGCCATCTGACGTCGCTGAAGCAGCTCCCCGACGTCGTCTCCCGGTATGCCGACGCGGCCGGCCTGCACGACATGCGGATCTACATGGTCGACCTCCAGCAGGGCGTCCTTCGCCTCTTGACCAGCCGGGAAGCTGACCGCAAGGCGGGACGGGAGGCGGCTCGCGAGGCGCGGGAAGGCGCCGCCGATGAGATCCGGGTCGACGGGACGCTCGCGGGCCGCGCCTACCAGAACGTCGTCCCGCTGCGCGGCGGCGGTGCCGGTGACGGGCTGTGCCGATGGTGGCTGCCGCTGCTGGACGGGACCGAACGGCTCGGCGTGCTGCGGCTCACCATGGCGGACGACGCCGCGACCCTGCGGCGCGCCGAGTCGCTCGCCGCCCTCACCGCGCTGATGATCGTCAGCAAGGGCCCGTCCAGCGACTCGCTCGCCCGGCTGGTCCGTACCCGGCACATGTCGGTGTCGGCGGAGATGCAGTGGCGGCTGCTGCCCCCGATGACCTTCGCCAACAACGAGATGGTGATCTCCGCCGCGCTCGAACCCGCGTACAAGCTGGGCGGCGACACCTTCGACTACGGGCTGTACGGCGAGATCGTGCACCTCGGCGTGTTCGACGCGATGGGGCACGACACGGCCGCGGGGCTGACGTCGAGCCTGGCGGTCGCGGCGTACCGGAACAGCCGGGTGGAGGGCGGCGACCTTCTGGAGAACGGGCGGGCGATCGAGGAGGCGCTCATCGAGCGGGACTCCTCGGACCGGTTCGTCACCGCGGTGCTGGCCCGCCTGAACCTGTCGACGGGAATGCTCGCGTGGGCCTCGTACGGGCATCCGCCGCCGATCGTCCTCCGCGGCGGGCGCTGGGTGACGACCCTGGAGTGCGTTCCCGGCGTCCCGCTCGGCACCGGCATCGACCTCCCCCCGCGGGTGTGCGAGAAGCAGCTCCAGCCGGGCGACCGCGTCATCCTCTACACCGACGGCGTCGTCGAGGCCCGCGATCCGGCCAAGCGCGAGTTCGGCATCGCCCGGTTCGTCGACTTCATCATCCGCCACGACGCCGCGGGCCTGCCCGTTCCGGAGACGCTGCGGCGGCTCGTCCGGAGCCTCCTGGAGCACCACGGGGAACGCCTGGACGACGACGCCACCGTCCTGCTCCTGGAGTGGTACGGGGCGTCCGGCGGAAAGAAGGCGGCGAGGCGGATCAGCGCAGGTTGAGGCGCCCGCCGGGCGCGGCTCAGCCGCGCAGGGCCCGCATCAGCATCGGGTACGCCTCGTGCAGCTCGCGCTGCCAGTACGGCCAGGTGTGCTGCCCCTCGTAGAACCGCGCCGTCACCGGGATGCCGTGCTCGCGGAGCCGGTCGACGAACGCGCGGCCGTGCCGGTGCGTCGCGGCCTCCACCGGGTCGATGATCGGCCACCCGCCGAGGTCGCCGCGCCGGCCGTCGCCGCTCGCCACCCACAGCCGCACCCCCGCGAGCCGTCCGGCCTGGTCGGTCGGGTTGTGCGCGCGCCAGATCGCGGCCTGGTCGTCGGGGTCGCCCCACACGCGCCGCCAGTCCGTCCCCGGGCAGGCGAAGGACGGGCCCCAGCCGGTGGTGTCGTCGCCGGGGGTGTGCCCGTCGAGGGTGTGCAGGTAGCCGCTGAAGGCCGCGGCGGCCTCGAACATGCCGGGGAAGCGCGCCGCGTACAGCATCGCGCCGAGCCCGCCCATGGAATTGCCCGCGATCGCCCGCCGCCTCCCGGCGCCGTATTCGCGTTCCAGGATTCCGCGGACCTCGGTCATGTGGAACGTCTCCCAGCGCGGCGGCCCGCCGTCGCCGTGGTTCCACCAGTCGGAGTAGTTCCCGCACCGGCCGCCGTTCGGCATGACGACGATGACGTCCGAGCCGGCGGTGAGCTCGGCGACGTCGGTGTCGCGCGTCCAGGCGGTGTGGTCGTCGACGCCGCCGTGCAGCAGCCACAGCGTCGGCCAGGTGCGGCGCGCGTCCCGCGACCAGCCGTCCGGGACGAGCAGCCGCACCGTCTCGCGCCGTCCCATCGCGGGCGACTCGATGGTCAGGTCCAGGGTGCGGGGGGCGACCCGGGTCTCGGCCACCACCCGCGCACCCGATGACGAGTGCACGGAGGATACGGAGGATGACGCGTGCACGGAGGCGTGCGGCGAGGCGTGTGAAGAGGCGTGCGCGGGTGCGGCGGCGAACGCGGTCGGGAGGGTGGGGGCGAGGACGGCCGCGCATACGGCGGCGGCGCTGCGGCGGAACAAGGCGGGAGCCTTTCGGGAAAGGAACTTACTCCGAGTAAGTTCCCGTGCCGCCGATCGTGAATGCGGCAAAAGAAAGGCGTATAAAATGCATTGGGTGCGCCTGGTGCATTTTATACGTGAGCGCCGGACGCGGGTGGGCGTCCGGCGCTCGATGGGGCGTCGCGGTGCGCGCGGGGCGACCGCGCGCACCGGGTCAGGCCTCCGGTACCGGGCCGGGGGCGGAGCCCTTGCCGGGGGACTTGGGTTCCCGCACGAAGCGGATCGCCCAGCGCACCAGCCGGTGGCCGATCGAAAAGAGGATCAGCGCGAGGCCGACGATGGGCAGCACGATCAGCATCGTCTGCAGCGTGGCCGCGACCAGGGCCAGCGGCTCGCCGCCGGCCATCGCGTCCTCGAACAGCCGCCGCACCTTCCACCAGGCGAGCGACAGCAGGTCGGGCACCCGGAAGGCGATCAGCGAAAGCTGCAGGATCATCACGGGGAAGACCGTGAGGACCCAGAACGCGACGAAGACCTGCGGCCAGCGCTTCAGGTCCCGCAGCAGCGCGTCGGGCGGGCGCCGCAGCAGCGTCCGGCTCAGAATCGGCTTGATGTACTTGAACAGGTCGGGGATGCCGGCCAGGTCGGACATGATGTAGTAGCCGTCGAACCGCATGGTCGGCAGGAGCTGCTGCAGGATCTCGAGGTTGACGTAGAGCACCGCGACGAGGATCGGCTCGTACCCCGTCTGCAGGTAGAGCAGCGTCAGCGCGACGATGAAGACGCCGTTGAAGTAGACGCCGGCCAGGTCGGCGCGCAGCCGCCCGCCCCGGCCGAGCCGGTACGACTCGGTGATGTCGGTGTAGAACGCGGGCCACACGATGTAGATGCCGAAGCCCATGACGCCCGGTTTGACGCCCCCGTACCGGCAGGCGGCGGCGTGGCCGACCTCGTGGAACGCGACCGACAGCAGCCCCAGCCCCATGATCGCCAGGATTCCGACGGGGTTGACGATGGACTGCCGGAGCGCGTCGACGACGGACCGGGACGTGAACACCCAGACCTCGCTGACGAGCAGCGCCGCGAGCACCGGGATGATCGCGAACGGGCTGAGCAGCCAGGCGAACATCCCGCCGAGGAGGGAGCTGACCGACTCCGGGATCATCGCCACCTTGAACTTCAGCCCGAGGAACGGGTTGGCCTTGACGACCGGCGGGGCGGTCCCGTCGCTGTAGGTGGTCACGCCGAGCGGGGCCAGCTTGTTGTCGACCAGGTAGACGATCTGCTCGCCGGTCAGCCGCGCGCCCGCGGCCCGGGAGACGGCGTCGGCCACCCGGTCGAGGGCCGTCTCGACGTCGGTCGTCCCGGCCAGGTGGCGGTGCTCGTGCAGCGCCTTGACGACCTGGAACAGCAGCGGCGGGAGCCGGACGAGCTGGCGGTTCGGCAGGCTGACGAGCTGCGGGGGCTCTCGGTAGCCGGAGTTCTTGAACTCTCCGACCAGTTCGGTGCCGTCGGCGAGGGTCGGGAGGGTGAGGACCGCGCCGGGCCCCGCTCCGTCCACGGTCGGGGTCGGGCCCGTGCTCATGCGTTGTCGTGCACGACGGTCGCCGGAACGCACGTCAGCGTGGAGTGCGGCGGCTGGGCGAGCAGTCCGGTGCCGAGCAGTCCGGTGGTGCCCGCGGAGTAGGTCGCCTGGCAGGCGTAGAAGACGACCGTGTCGCCACCGCCGCCCGACATCGCGACTCGCTGCGGCAGCACCTCGCCCGTGAGTCGCTCCAGGTCGGCGTAGGTGAATCTCTGAGGCTTCATGAACTCGCCTTCGGGTTCGTCCGTAAGCAGGTGGTCATGGTCGAGAAGGGGGAAGGGCTGGCGTATGAACGCCAGCCCTTCCGATGCAGACCGAAGCCTGCGATGTCAGAACTGAGGTCAGCCCTGAACCGCGGCCGGCGTGCAGATCTGCGAGTTGGCCGCGGGCACACCGTTGATGATGGTGAGCAGGCCGGTCGCCGGCTGGTTGCTGTTGGCGGAGCAGGCGCTGACGACCGTGGTGTCGTCGCCGTCGTGACCGCCCAGGTTCAGGTTGGCGTTCTCGTTCTCGTTGCCGCCACCGACGAGAAGGGTGGACAGCACGGCGCGCTCCGGCAGAACCTCGCCGGCGAGCATGTCCAGTTCGGTGTAGCTGAAGGACTTCATGTGGTTCCTTTTCTCCTTGTCAGGCCCGGATTCCAAGGTGGATACCGGTCGTCCCTGTCCCGCTGCGGTTCGCAGCGGTGTAGCTCTACGTATAGCACCCCTCACCCTGTGTGCCAACTCTCAGGGTGAGCATTTCGCTACCGCGTGTTATCGGCTTGTCCGACGCATGACCTTTTCGTGCTGGGTAGGAGGAGGGGCGCAGCCCGGTCGGCGCGGGCTGATCCGCGAGAGCGACGAGGAGGGGGCATGGCCGACAACAGCTTCAGCATCGACGTGGCGGCGATCCGGGAACGCGCCCGGCAGAAGATGGACGCGGGCCCGGTGACCGACGGCTACAAGCGGAGCCCCGAGGAGGTCATCGCCGTCCTCAACGACGTCGTGGCGACCGAGGTCGTCTGCTGGATGCGCTACGCGCAGCACGCGATCAGCGCGTCCGGCATCAACCGGGCCCAGGTCGCGGACGAGTTCAACGAGCACGCGCACGAGGAGCGCCACCACGCGCTGCGGGCCGCCGAGCGCATCAGCCAGCTCGGCGGGGACCCCGACTTCGACCCCGAGACCATCGCGCGGCGCTCGCACACCCAGTACAAGACGTTCAAGGACGACGACCTGCGCGGCATGCTCGAGGAGAACCTCGTGGCCGAGCGCATCGTCATCGAGTCCTACCAGGAGATCATCCGCTGGCTCGGCGACGGCGACGTCACCACCCGCCGCCTGATGGAGGACATCCTGGCGGAAGAGGAGGAACACGCCGACGACCTGATGGATCTTCTCGGAAAGTGAGGGGCGACCGTGTCACCCCGGACACGCCGGGTATGCGGGGCGGCATGGAATTCGGATACACGCTCCTGTGCGAGCAGACTCCGCCGAAACAGCTGGTCACCGACCTGGTGGAGGCCGAGGAGGCGGGCTTCGGCTACTCGGTCATCTCCGACCACTACTTCCCGTGGCTGGAGGACCAGGGCCATTCGGCCTACGCCTGGTCGGTGCTCGGCGCGCTCGCCCAGGCCACCCACCGCATCCCGCTGATGACGTTCGTGACGTGCCCGATCATGCGCTACCACCCGGCCGTGGTGGCGCAGAAGGCCGCCACGATGGGCGTGCTGTCGGACGGGCGGTTCACCCTCGGCCTCGGCGCCGGCGAGAACCTCAACGAGCACATCGTCGGCCGCGGCTGGCCGTCGGTGGACGTCCGGCACGAGATGTTCGCCGAGGCCGTGGAGATCATCCGGGCGCTGTTCGGCGGCGACTACGTCAACTACCGGGGCCGCCACTTCACCGTCGACTCGGCGAAGCTGTACGACCTGCCGGACGAACCGGTCCGCATCGGCATGGCGGCGTTCGGCCCCCGCGCTGGACGGCTCGCCGCGCGGCACGGCGACCTGCTCATCTCCGACCAGCCGGTGGGCGACGTCGTCTCCCTCTTCCAGAACGAGGGCGGCGGCGGCAAGCCCGTCTACGGCCAGATCCCGGTCGCCTACGGCCAGGACTACGAGGAGTGCAAGCAGCGCGCCCACCGCGTGTGGAAGTTCTCCGCTCCGGCGTGGAAGGTCATGGCGGAACTTCCGGGCCCGGTCAACTTCGAGGCCGCGACGAAGACCGTCCGTCCCGAGGACGTGGCGCAGTCGGTCCCGTGCGGGAACGACGTGAACGACTATCTGGAGGCGGTCCAGCAGTGGGCCGACGCCGGGTTCACGCACATCTCGTTCTGCCAGTCGGGGGCCGAGCACCAGAAGGACTTCCGCACCTGGGCGGAGATGGAACTTTTTCCCGCCCTCCGGGAGCGATTCGGCTGAGACCTGGGAGCCATGCCGGGGATGGCTCCCCGGCGTGGCGACCGTCCGGTCTCCGGGTTCGTAGGTTCGGGGCGAACCGACGAACCCGGGAGGACACCGTGTACCGGCTGCTCTGCGCCCTCGCCCTCACCACCGCCGGGACGGTCGCGCTGGCCGCGTGCGACGTCTCGTTCGCCTCGTTCGGCCCGGCGGACACGTACCGGGACGAGGCGAAGCTGCCGTCCGGGATCGAGGCCGTGCGCATCGACGTCCGCGCGGGCAGCGTGACGGTGCGGGGCGGCGACGCGAAGCCGTACCTGCGCCGCACCCTCCGGTACCGGGAGGACCGCCCGGCCGGCGCCACCCACCGGATCGAGGACGGCGTCCTGATCCTCGGCGGCTGCGGACGGGAGTGCTCGGCGAGCTACACGGTCGACGTCCCGGCGGGCGTCCCGGTGCGCGGCGGCTCGTCCAGCGGCTCCCTGCACCTCCACAAGGCGGGCGACGTGAACGTCACCACCGACTCGGGCTCGATCCGCCTCGCGGGCGTCACGGGGCCGATCAGGGCGCGGACGTCCAACGGCCGCATCGAGGGGCACGACCTGAAGGCCGGGCGGATCGACGCCGAGACGTCCAACGGGGCCATCACGCTCGTCCCGTCCGTCCCGGCGGACGTCCGCGCCGAGACGTCCAACGGCGACATCACCGTCACCGTCACCGGCGGCCCCTACCGCGTCTCCGCGACCACCGGCAACGGCGACGAGCGCGTCAACGTCCCCACCGCCCCGTCCGCCCCGCACCGCCTCGACCTGACCAGCGGCAACGGCGACATCACCGCGACGGCCCCCTGAACCCCTGCACTCGACGATCCGCGCGCTCGTCCGGTGGACCGAGGAGCACCGGCACGCGATCGCCGCCGCCCGTTCCGCCTACGACGCGCGCGTCGCCGCCGAGCAGGAGGAGGCCCGCCGGGCGGACGCGGAACGCGACGCCGTGGCCGCGCCGTCCGTCCGTGAATGGCACGTTCCCGGCCCTCGACTTAACGGCGTAACACTGTTATTGCATTCTTTGCCAATACTTGCGAATGGGACGTCCGGGACAGTAGTTTCATCCGCGAGTGAGTAGCGGGCCGGGGCGCGGAGCACAGTACGGCCTGACCGGCTGGGAGCCATCGGCTGCTGGGGAGCCCATGAAGAAGCGTACCGACCGGAAGATCGCCGTCATCGGCACCGCGACGGCCGCCGTCCTGCTGCCCGCCCTGATGGTGGGGCTCGCGCAGGCGGGCGTGGGCGTGCCGACGAAGGACTCGGAGAACGCCGGGGCGTCGCAGCCCGTGCCGTCGTTCGGACCGGCGACGCAGCCGGGCGCCCCCGGGACGCCGACGGGGCCGGGCTCGCCGTCGCCGACCGCGTCGCCGATCCCCGAGGTGCCGACCCGGCCGATGACCACCGACCCGTTCAACACGGGCTCCGGCAGGCCGGCCCCGAACGACCCCGACACCAACACGGCGAACCACGGCAAGAAGCCGCAACTGCCGAGCGACGTCGCCGACAAGCCCAGCAAGTACGCGCCCGCCCCGGACGGCGCGAAGATCACCGAGGTGAAGAAGGTCGGCACGCGCATGTACGACGTTTCCATCGCCTCCCCGGCGCTGGGAACGACGGTCAAGACGCGGCTGCTGCTGCCGAAGGGCTGGAAGGCCGGTGCCAACCGGGCCTGGCCGGTCGTGTACGCGTACCACGGCGGCAACAACAACTACCAGTCCTGGACCAAGGACTCGCAGATCGAGCAGGTCGTCGACGACTACGACGTGATGGTCGTGATGCCCGAGGGCGGCTGGCAGGGCTCGTACAGCAACTGGTGGAACGACGGCAAGGGCGGCATCCCGATGTGGGAGACCTTCCACATCGAGGAGGTCATCCCGCTGATGGAGCGCAACTTCCACGCCGGGACGAGCCGCGCCGCGATCGGGCTCTCGTCCGGCGGGCAGGGCGCGGTGACGTACGCCCAGCGGCACACGGGCCTGTTCAAGTACGTCGCGTCCTACAGCGGCGCGCTGAACATCACCGCGCCGGGCGTTCCCGCGTTCCTCGTCTCGATCAACAAGGAGGCGGGGACGAAGATCTGGGGCGACCCGATCATGAACCGGGACGTGTGGCGGCAGCACGACGCGGCGGTGATGGCCGGCAAGCTCAAGGGCATCGGCGTGTACGTGTCCTGCGGGAACGGCGAGCCCGGCGCGCACGACAACCCGAACGCGGCGTTCTGGGACGCCGGGCGGGTCGGCGAGCGGCTCGCCTACCGGATGAACGTCAACTTCATCGAGGCGGCGGAGAAGGCCGGGGTCGAGGTCACCGGCAGCCTGTACGGCAAGGGCATGCACAACTGGAAGTACTGGCGCCCGGAGCTGGCCAAGAGCTTCCCGCTCGTCGCCGGCGCGATCGGCGCGAAGAAGCTCTGACCTGGTGAACGCTTGACCGTGCGCGGGCGAAGGGCTTGGCGTCCGCGTCCGTAGCGTGGAACCCATGGAGGGGACACGGTACGAGCCGGGTGCGCCGTGCTGGCTGGACCTCGCGAGTCCGGACCCGGCGGCGTCCCGGCGGTTCTACGGCGGGCTGTTCGGCTGGACCTCGTACACGATGACCATCGACACGCTCGACGACTACGACATGTTCACGCTCGGCGGCGTGAACGGCCCGACGGTCGCGGGGATGCAGCGGCTCACCGACCCCGCCCAGCCCCCGGTGTGGACGTGCTACTTCCACGTCGGGAGCGTCGAGGAGGCCGCGGGGCGGGTCGTGGCGGCGGGCGGGCGGGAGCTCCTCCCGCCGACGGAGATCGCCAATCTCGGGCGCGTCGGCATGTACTGCGACCGCGAAGGGTGGGACTTCGCGGTCTGGCAGCCGCACGAGGTGGCGGGCGCGGACGTCGTCGGACGGCCGTCGGCGATGTGCTGGACGGAGCTGGCGGCGTACGAGCCCGCTCCGGCCGAGGACTTCTACGCCGCGGTGTTCGGGTGGGACGCGGTGCGGCGCGGCGACCGTACGACCTGGCGGACCGGCCGCGGGCCGGTGGCCGGGCTGATCCCCATGGACGACAAGCGGCCGGGCGGCTGGATCCCGTTCTTCCAGGTCGCCGACTGCGACGCCGCGGTGGGCCGCGGCGCGGAACTCGGCGCGCGCGTCGCCGTGCCGCCGCGGGACACGGCGGCGGGCCGGATCGCGGCCGTCGTGGACCCGAACGGCGCGTGGGTCACGGTGATCACTCCGCGCGAAGTTGGCACAGATTTGCCGGAAAACGGGTGAATTCTTCGAGGTCGCTGCGGGAGTGATTGGCCCGCCCGTTCGTAGCGTGGGTCCCATGCCTGCAGTGGGGAGCCGCCGATGCCCGAGGTGACGCGGTACGAACCGGGCGCGCCGTGCTGGATCGACCTCGCGAGCCCGGACCCCGGGACGTCCCGGCGGTTTTACGGCGACCTGTTCGGCTGGACCTCGTACACGTTGACCATCGACACGCTGGACGACTACGAGATATTCACGCTCGGCGGCGCGGAGGGGCCGTCGGTCGGCGGGATGCAGACGCTCGCGGATCCCGCCCAGCCCCCGTCGTGGACGTGCTACTTCACCGTCACGGACGTCGACGCCGTCGCGCGGGCGGTCGTCGCGGCGGGCGGGCAGGAGCTCGTCGCGCCGGTGGAGATCGCCCACCTGGGGCGGATGGCGATGTTCGCCGACTTCCAGGGGTCGGACTTCGCCGTCTGGCAGCCCCACGGGGACGAGCTGCGGGGCGCGCAGGTCGTCGGGGAGCCGTCGACGATGTGCTGGGTGGAGCTGGCGGCGCGGGACGTCGAGAAGGCCCGGCGGTTCTACGGCGAGGTCTTCGGGTGGCGCGCGGTGGAGCGCCGCTACTACCGCGACTACGTCTACACGAACTGGAAGGTGGGCGACTGGTCGGTGGCCGGGCTGGTCTACATGGACGCGACGTGGCCGGACGAGTGGCCGGGCGACTGGATCCCCTACTTCCAGGTCGCCGACTGCGACGCCGCGACGGAGCGGGCCGTCGACCTGGGCGCGACCGTCACCGTGCCGCCGGACGACGTCGACCCCGGCCGGTTCGCCGTGATCATGGACCCGACCGGTGCGCGCCTCGCGCTGATCAGCCCGCGCGGCGAGGGGTAGTGGGGGGACGCCGATGCCGGAGGTGACCGGGCACGAGCCGGGCGGGCCGTGCTGGCTGGATCTCGCCAGCCCGGACCCCGGGACGTCCATGCGGTTTTACCGCGAGCTGTTCGGCTGGTCCTCGTACACGCTGACGCAGGACGCGTTCGGCGACTACGAGATCTTCACGCTCGGCGGGACGCAGGGCCCGCGGGTCGCGGGGATGCAGACGCTCGCCGACGACACGCAGCCGCCGTCCTGGACGGTCTACTTCGGCGTCGCCGACATCGCGGCCACCGGACGGGCGGCGCTGGCCGCGGGCGGGCGTGAGCTGTTCCCCCCGCGGGAAGGCGTCGGCCTCGGCTACGCGGCCATGTACAGCGATCCGGAGGGGGCGGACTTCGCGCTCTGGCAGCCGACCGAGCCGGAGGGCATGGAGATCGTCCGGGAGCCGGGGGCGATGTGCTGGGTGGAGCTGGCGTCGCGCGACATCGAGCGCGCCCGGCGGTTCTACGGCGAGGTCTTCGGCTGGCGGTCGGTCGAGTACGAGTACTACCGCGCCGCCCCGTACACCAACTGGGAGGCCGGCGGGCGGCAGGTGGGCGGCATGGTGTTCATGGACGAGCACTGGCCGCCGCACTGGGGCGCCCACTGGATCCCGTACTTCTGGGTGGAGGACTGCGACGCCACGGCGTGGCGGGCCACCGACCTCGGCGCGCGGATGACGATCCCGCCGACCGCCATCCCGCCCGGCCGGTTCGCGACGATCATGGACCCGACCGGCGCGCGGCTCGCGATGATCACTCCGGATCTGAGCTTCCAGGGCTGACCGCCCGCGCGGCGCGCCGTCCGTCCGGTGGTTCAACGGCCGGGCGGCGGGCAGTGCAGACCGGTGCGAGTCGGGGAACTGGTGCGGCGCCTGGCGCCGCGGACGGACCGCCGGTCCTGGGAAGACCGGATCAAGATCACGGTGAAGGGCGTCGTCGCGGCGGTCGGCGCGTGGCTCGTCGCGAAGTACCTGGTGGGGCATGCCGTGCCGTACTTCGCGCCGCTGGCGGCGCTGCTCGGGGTGTATCCGACGGTGGCGCGGTCGGTGCGGGAGAGCATCGGCTACGCGGCCGGGTTCCTGGTCGGCGCGGGCCTCGCGATCCCGGTGGGGATCCTCGTCGGCCCGAACGCCGCGGGGATCGCCGCCGTCCTGGTGGTGGGGCTCATGCTGTCGAGCTGGCGCGGGTTCGGCAGCCAGTCGTCGCAGGTGGCGTTCACGGCGCTGTTCGCGCTGCTGGTCGGCGGCGACCGGGTGGTCGAGTACGTCCATCCGCGCCTGTACGACGTCGGCGTGGGGCTCGCGTTCGGGCTGGTCGTGAACCTCCTGCTGTTCCCGCCGCTGTACCTGCGGCGCGGCGAGTACGCGGTCCGGGAGGTGCGGGACGTCCTGGCGGAGTCGTTCGAGGTGCTGGCGGCCGGCGTCGCGGGTCAGGAGGAGGACTGGCGCGGCCGGTGGGACGACGCGGAGCCGCGGCTCGGGTACGTCGTCGACCAGGCGCGGTTCGCCGTCGACCAGGGCCGGGAGAGCCTGCGCGGCAATCCCCGGGCGCGGCTGTGGGGGTTCCGGCTGCGCCCGCGGATGGCGGACCAGTGGGGGACGCCGCGGCAGATGACGACGCTGGAGCACGCGACGGCCGACCTGCGCGCGATCGCGGGGACGCTGCGGGAGGCGACCGACGGGGAGAGCGGTGAGCTGCGTCTCGCCCGGACGTTCCGCGCGGACTACGCCGGGCTGCTGCGGGCCCTCGCCGAGGTCGTCCGCTGCGAGTCGGGCGAGTCCGCCGCGGCCGCGGACGAGGCCCGGGCGCGGGCCCGCGAGCTGCAGGACCGGCTGGAGCGGCCGTTCGAGGAGGCGAGGACCGACGCGCACGGCATCTGGGACCCCCGCAAGGAGCTGCTGCGGCTGTCGGGGCTCACCCTCCACGCACTGTCGCCATAATTGTTGACAATTTGGGTTACGGGGTCGAATGTAGGGGCCATGAGCACCGAGAATGCCTCCGGCCCCCTCCTCGTGATCAGCGCCCACGCCGGCGACTTCGTCTGGCGCGCGGCCGGCGCCATCGCCCTGGCCGCCGAGCGCGGCGACCGCGCCAAGGTCGTGTGCCTGAGCTACGGCGAGCGCGGCGAGTCCGCGCGCGCGTGGCGCGAGGGCAAG
Source organism: Spirillospora sp. NPDC052242 (assembly GCF_040679555.1). Lineage (NCBI taxonomy): Bacteria > Bacillati > Actinomycetota > Actinomycetes > Streptosporangiales > Thermomonosporaceae > Spirillospora > Spirillospora sp. NPDC052242. The sequence goes on along the minus strand of NZ_JBFAUZ010000040.1, from coordinate 25,641 downwards.
GGACTGGACGAGATCAAGAAGATCCGCCGGGGCGAGGCGGAGGCCGCCGCCGCCGAGCTCGGCGCGGAGATCGAGTTCCTCGACGCCGGCGACTACCCCCTGGTCGAGAGCCACGAGCTGGTCGACCGGCTGGTGCGCGTCTACCGCGAGGTCGAGCCGGCGGTCGTCCTGACCCACCCCCTCGCCGACCCCTACAACGGCGACCACCCCGCCGCCGCCCGGATGGCGCTCCAGGCGCGGGTGCTGGCGCAGGCGATCGGGTACGACGCGCCGGGCGAGCCGCTGGGCGCCCCGCCCGTCTTCTTCTTCGAGCCGCACCAGCCCGAGCAGTGCGACTTCAAGCCGAACGTGCTGCTGGACATCACGCCGGTGTTCGAGCGCAAGCGGCGCGCGATGGAGTGCCTGCCCGCGCAGCGGCACATGTGGGACTACTACACCGCGCTCGCGAAGCGGCGCGGCGTCCAGCTCAAGCGGAACGCGGGCCCGAACCTGGGGCTGCCCGTCGACACGATGGCCGAGGCGTACGTCCGGCTGTACCCGCAGACCACTCGGGAGCTGGCATGAGGACGGTCGTGGTCACCGACCCGCCGCGCGCCGACTTCGCGCAGGTGGACGTGCTCGCCGCGTTCGGCGTCGCGACGGTGCACGAGGCGCTCGGCCGCACCGGGTACCTCGGGCCCGGCCTGCGCCCCGTCCACCTCGGGGCGCGGATCGCCGGGACGGCCGTGACGGTGCTGTCGTGGCCCGGCGACAACCTGATGATCCACGTGGCCGTCGAGCAGTGCCGTCCCGGCGACGTCCTGGTCGTGACGACGACGTCGCCCTCCACGGACGGCATGTTCGGCGAGCTGTTCGCGACGGCCCTGCAGCACCGGGGCGTCCGGGGGCTGGTCATCGACGCGGGCGTGCGGGACGTCGCGGAACTGCACGCGATGGGGTTCCCGGTGTGGTCGGCGGCGGTCAGCGCGCAGGGCACGGTGAAGGCCACGCCCGGCGCCGTGAACGTCCCGGTCGCCGTCGGCGGGCAGGTCGTCCGCCCCGGGGACGCGATCATCGCGGACGACGACGGCGTCCTGTGCGTCCCGCGCGGGCGCGTCGCGGAGGCGGTCGCCGCGGCGCGCGCCCGGGAGGAGAAGGAGGAGGCGACGCGCGCCGCGTTCCGGCGCGGCGAGCTGGGCCTCGACCGGTACGGGCTGCGCGGCCGGCTCGCCGGGATGGGCATCGAGTACGTCACGCACGCCGAGTACGAGGCGGAGTTCGCGGCCGAGGGCGGGGCGGGCGCGTGACCGACCGCACCACCGGCGGCGGGGCCGCGGGCGACGGGGTGCGCTGCATGCTGATGCGGGGCGGCACCTCGAAGGGCGCGTACTTCCTCGCGGACGACCTGCCGTCCGATCCGGCCGAGCGCGACGACCTGCTGCTGCGCGCCATGGGGACCCCCGACCCCCGGCAGATCGACGGGATCGGCGGCGCCCACCCGCTGACCAGCAAGGTCGCCGTCGTCGCGCCCTCGGCGGCCCCGGACGCCGACGTCGACTACCTGTTCCTGCAGATCGGCGTGGACGAGGCGGCCGTCTCCGACCGGCAGAACTGCGGCAACCTGCTCGCCGGGGTCGGCCCGTTCGCCGTCGAGCGGGGTCTCGTCGCGGCGGGCGGAGCGGAGACGGCCGTCCGCGTCCGGATGCTGAACTCCGGGAGCGTCGCCACCGCGACGTTCCCCACCCCGGGCGGGCGTCCCGCGTACGCGGGCGGCACCGCGATCTCCGGGGTGCCCGGGACGGCCGCCCCGATCCTGCTCGACTTCGAGGGCACCGCGGGCTCGGCGACCGGCGGCGCGCTGCTGCCCACCGGACGCGTCCGCGACGTCGTCGACGGCGTCGAGGTGACGCTCGTCGACAACGGGATGCCGGTCGTGGTCGCCGCCGCCGCCGACTTCGGCGTCACCGGCGACGAGCCGCCCGCCGAACTGGAGGACCGGCTGCGCGACCGGATCCAGTCGCTCCGCCTGCGCGCCGGGGAGCTGATGGGACTCGGGGACGTCGCCGGCGCGTCCGTCCCGAAGACCACCCTCGTCGCCCCGCCCCGCGCCGGCGGGACGATCGGCACCCGCACGTTCATCCCGCTGCGCGCCCACACCTCCATCGGCGTGCTGGGCGCCGTCACCGTCGCGACCGCCGTGCTCATCGACGGCGCCGTCGGCCACGACCTGGCCGAGCTCCCCGCGCCGGGCGAGCCGATGAGCATCGAGCACCCCACCGGGCGCCTCGACGTCGACGTCCGGCTCGACGCGGCGCCGGGCGGCCGGGACGGCGGCGTCCCGATCGTCCGGCGGGCCGCGATCGTCCGGACCGCCCGCAAGCTCTTCGACGGCACCGTCTTCCCCCGACCTCCCGGAGACCCCCATGGCACCTGACCGCTCGCCCGCCCACGAGATCGCGCACGTCGGACACGTCGAGCTGCTGACGCCCGAGCCGGAGAAGAGCCTCCGGTTCTTCACCCGCGTCATGGGCCTCACCGAGAACGGCACCGAGGGCGACTCGGTCTACCTGCGCACCTGGGACGACTACGAGCACCACTCGCTGAAGCTCACCGCGCACGCCACGTCCGGGATCCGGCGGGTCGGGCTGCGGACGTCCTCACAGGAGGCGCTCGACCGGCGCGTGCGGGCGATCGAGGACGCCGGACTCGGCGTCGGCTGGCGCGACGGCGACCCCGGCCTCGGCCCCACCTACGTGTTCCGCGACCCCGACGGGCACGAGCTGGAGCTGTACTGGGAGTCGGAGTGGTACGAGGCGCCGCCCGAGCTGGCGCCGTCGCTGAAGAACCAGGCGCAGGCGTACCCGGCGCTCGGGGTGTGCGTCCGGCGGCTCGACCACGTCAACTTCCTGGCCGCCGAGGTCGAGCCCAGCACCGGCGTCCTGCGGGACGTCCTGGGCGCGCGGCCCACGGAGCAGATCAGGCTCGACGACGGGACGATCGCCGGGCGCTGGATGACGTTCACGAACAAGTCGTACGACCTCGTGTACACGCGGGACCGGACGGGCGGCAATGGGCGGCTGCACCACATCGCGTTCGCGACCGACACGCGCGAGGACATCCTCCGCGCCGCCGACATCTTCCTCGACAACGGCGTCTTCATCGAGACGGGCCCGCACAAGCACGCCATTCAGCAGACGTTCTTCCTGTACGTCTACGAGCCCGGCGGGAACCGGGTGGAGCTGTGCAACCCGGGCGCCCGGCTGGTCCTCGCCCCCGACTGGCGGACGATCACCTGGACGGAGGCCGAACGCGCCAAGGGCCAGGCGTGGGGCCTGCAGACCATCGAGTCGTTCCACACCCACGGAACGCCCCCGGTGGCCTGAGCCCGTCCGCTACTTCTCCGCGGCGAGCCGTTCCAGCAGGTCGCGGCTCGCCGCGGCCATCGCGGTTCTGGGCCTCGGCGAGGCCGGCGGGGCGTTCGCCCGCGACCTGGTCGCGGCGGGCGCGCCGGTCCGCGGCTACGACCCGGCCGTGCCCGCGCCGGACGGCGTGACCGGCGCGGCGAGCGAGGCGGAGGCCGTGGCGGGGCGGCGCTGGTGGATGGGGTCGCCGGACATGTGACCTCTCCCTCTTCGGGGCGTGCGGGCTCGTCTCCGGATAGGCTGGGTCATCAACAAAATTGGCGACAATCTGGAGGGTCAGTGCCGGAGTCCAGCCCGACCGCCCCGGTGGCCGCCCGCATCCGGGAGGCGATCCTCGCCGGCGAGTTCGTCCCGAACCAGCGGCTCATCGAGGCCGACCTGTCCGACCGGTTCGGGGCCGGACGCGCCGCCGTGCGCGCCGCGCTGCTCGAACTGGCCAACGAGGGCCTCATCGAGCGCGTCCAGAACCGCGGCGCCCGCGTCCGCGCGGTGACCCTCGCCGAGGCCATCGAGATCACCGAGGTCCGGATGGTGCTCGAAGGGCTGTGCGCCGCCAAGGCCGCCGGGCGCGCCACCGACGCCGACATCGCCGACCTGCGCGAGATCGGCGAGGGCATGCGGGCCGCCGTCGCGTCCGGCGACGTGTTCGGCTACTCGGGCCTGAACCAGCGGCTGCACGCGCGCGTCCGCGAGATCAGCGGCCAGGGCACCGCGTCGGACGTCCTCGAACGGCTCCGCGCGCAGAACGTCCGGCACCAGTTCCGGCTCGCGCTGCACCCCGGGCGCCCGCAGACGTCCCTGCCCGAGCACCTCGCGATCATCGAGGCCATCGCCGCCCGCGACCCCGCCGAGGCCGAACGCGCCGCGCGCGCCCACCTGGGGAGCGTCCTCGAAGCCCTCCCGAAGGTGCTGCCCGAAGAGAACCGCTGACCGCACCGGGCGTCCCGGGCGTCCGGTGCGGCCGGAAAACCCTTCGCCTTCCTCTCCTCCGCGCGGTTACGGTCACGGGGCCGCGATGCGGCGTATCCGCGTGTGCGGCAGGTCGTCGTTCCCGAGACCCGGAGGAGGGCAGATTTCGATGACCACAACGTTCCTGGGTGCGGCCGGTGTTCGCAACATCGGGATCATGGCCCACATCGACGCCGGGAAGACCACGACCGCCGAGCGCATCCTGTTCTACACCGGCGTCTCGCACCGCATCGGCGAGGTGCACCACGGCGCCGCCGCCCTCGACTTCCTGAAACAGGAACGCGAGCGCGGCATCACGATCGGCTCCGCCGCCACGACCTTCCACTGGTCCGTGGACGGCGCCGACCACACCGTCAACCTCATCGACACGCCCGGCCACGTCGACTTCATGATCGAGGTCGAGCGGTGCCTGCGCGTCCTCGACGGGGCCGTCACCGTGTTCGACGGCGTCGCCGGGGTCGAACCGCAGTCGGAGACCGTGTGGCGGCAGGCCGACCGGTACCGCGTGCCCCGCGTCTGCTTCGTCAACAAGCTCGACCGCGCGGGCGCCGACCTCGCCCGCTGCACCGGCATGATCGCCGAACGGCTCGGCGCCGTCCCGCTCGTCCTGCAGCTGCCGATCGGGGCCGAGGCCGGGTTCACCGGCGTCGTCGACCTGGTCGGGCTCCGCGCCCACGTGTGGACGGACGAGGCGTACGAGGTCACCCGGGTCCCGGACGACCTCGCCGACGAGGCGCACGCGTGGCGCGCCCGGCTCGTCGACACGATCGCCGAGCACGACGACCGGTTCCTGGAGCAGTACCTGGAGGGCGAACCGACGCACGAGCAGATGCACGCCGCGATACGCCGGCTGACGATCCGGAGGGACGACGTGACCGTGACGCCCGTCCTCTGCGGGAGCGCGTTCAAGAACAAGGGCGTGCAGCCGCTGCTGGACGCGATCGTCCGGTACCTGCCCTCTCCGCTGGACGCGGGCGGTGTCTCCGACGACGACCCGCTGTCCGCGCTCGTCTTCAAGATCACGAGCGACCGGCACCTCGGGCGGCTCGCGTACGTCCGCGTCTACACGGGGCGGCTCGAGTCCGGCGCCACGGTGCTGAACAGCGTCAAGGGCCGCCGGGAGCGGATCGGCAAGGTGTACCGGGTGCACGCGGCCGAGCGGCGCGAGATCGGCGCCGCCGGGGCGGGCGACATCGTCGCGGTCATGGGGCTCAAGCAGACCACGACCGGCGAGACGCTGTGCGCCGAGGCGCACCCGGTCGTCCTGGAGTCCATGGACTTCCCCGAACCGGTCATCGAGGTCGCGATCGAGCCCCGCTCGGCGGCCGACACCGACCGGCTCGGCACCGCCGTCCGGCGGCTCGCCGAGGAGGACCCGTCCTTCCGCGTGCGCGCCGACGCCGAGACCGGCCAGACCGTCATCGGCGGGATGGGGGAGCTCCACCTGGAGATCCTCGTCGACCGGATGAGGGAGGAGTTCGGCGTCGAGGCGGGCGTCGGCCGTCCCCGCGTCGCCTACCGCGAGACCATCCGGCGCCCGGTCGCGGACGTCGAGCACCTGCACCGCAAGCAGACCGGAGGGAGGGGCCAGTACGCGAAGGTGAAGATCTCCGTCGAACCGATCGCGGACGGCTACGAGTTCGTCAACCGCGTCACCGGCGGCCGCGTCCCGAAGGAGTTCGTCCCCTCGGTGGACGCGGGCTGCCAGGAGGCGATGGGCGCGGGCGTCCTCGCGGGCCACGAGCTGACGGGCGTGCGCGTCACGCTCGTCGACGGCGACTTCCACGTCACCGACTCGTCCGAATTGGCGTTCAAGACGGCCGCCGCGCACGCGTTCGCGGAGGCGGTCCGGCGGGCGGCGCCCGTCCTGCTCGAACCGGTGATGTCCGTCGAGGTCACCACCCCGGAGGAGCACATGGGCGCGGTCATCGGCGACCTCAACGCCCGCCGCGGCCGCGTCGAGGGCACCCGCGAGCGCGGCGGCGCCCGGGTCGTCCACGCCCTGGTGCCGCTCGCGGAGATGTTCGGGTACGTCGGTGACCTGCGCGGCATGACGTCCGGCCGCGCGGTCTTCACGATGGAGTTCGACTCGTACGCCGAGGTCCCGGCGCACATCGCGGCCGACCTCGTCTGACCCCGGTCGGCGCGGCGGCGGGGTGCGGGAATGACCCGCACCCCGTTGCCGTGTCAGCCGCAGTGGGTGGCGAGGGGGCTCCGTGGAAGGTGCAGCCGGAGGACGGGCCGGTCTGCTTGCACGGCACGAGGAACACGCTCGTCCGCAGCTTCATGCCGCGTGTGACGCCGAGGTGGTTGAGCGGCGCGCACGTCTCGCCGCCGTCGTCGTAGACGACCAGTTCGGCGATGGGCCTTCCCTGGTAGTGGGCGACCTTCCGGTCGATGAGCGCGCCGCGGCACTGCGGCGCGGCGGCGATCACCGTCGCGGCCCGCCGCTCGGCGGCCTGCGGCGCCGGCGAGGGGCTCCGCCGCTGCCGCGGCGCGGCGAGGGGTTCCGTCCCCGGGCTTCCGCTCGGTGACGCGGAGGTCTTCCCGGGGGCGCGGACGGTCGCCCGCCTTTCCGGGCGGCGTCGCGTGTCCGTCGATCATGGGGCGCGGGGCGCGAAGAGGCTCCCACACTCCGGCACCGCCGCGTATCGGTAGGAATCGCCTAGAACGCCGACGGGGGCGCGCATGTCGCCGCCCTGCGGGTCCCGTAGTGTGGCGGCGAAGTCGCATCACGGGAGGAGTCCGGATGGACGAGGAAATGCGGACGAACACGGCGGCCTGGGAGCAGACGGTGCGGTCGTCGCTCGAACTCGCCGCGACGCTCGACGCCGCCGACTGGGACCGTCCGACCGAATGTCCGGGGTGGACGGTCAAGGACCAGTTCTCCCACCTCGTCGGCATCGAACGGGCCCTGCTGGGCGACCCCGAGCCGCAGGTCGACGTGCCCGCGTTCGACCACCTCCGCAACGACTTCGGCAAGGCCCTAGAGGTCGCCGTGCACGCGCGCCGCGACGTCCCCGGTCCCGAGGTCGCCGCCGAACTCGCCGACACCCTCGACCGGCGCCTCGCTCGGCTTCCGGCGATCGACCCCGACCAGCTCACCGTCCTGCCGAACGGCAAGGAGGGCCGCTACAAGCGGTTCATGGCGTTCCGCGCGATGGACTGCTGGACGCACGAGCAGGACGTGCGGCGCGCGGTCGGCCGTCCGGGCAACCTCGACGCACCGGCCGCGCACTGCCTGTGGAGCATCCTCGGCGCCGGGCTCCCGCTCGTCGTCGCGCGCCGCGCGAAGGCCGAGCCCGGCACGTCCGTCCTGTTCACGATCACCGGCCCGCCGTCCTTCCGCGCGGCGATCGTCGTCGACCCCGAGGGCCGGGCCGTCCCGGCCGACCCCGAGCCCGCGGAGTTCACCGCCGAGCTCGCCATGGACCTCGAGACCTACGTGCGCCTCGCCGCCGGCCGCTGCACCGCGAACGCCGTCACGGTCGCGACGAAGGGCGACGAGGACCTCGCCGCGCGCGTCCTCGCCACCATGGCCCTGACCCCCTGACCCCCTGACCCCCTGACCCGCTACTGCGGGAAGGCGGACGTGAGGAGGGCGGGGGACTCCTCGCGGCCGTCCAGGACGCGGTTGGTGCGGGTGACGGCCCGCCAGCCGGCCGGGGTGCGGCGGAGCGTCCAGCGGTTCGCGGTGGCGCGGCGCAGGACGAAGCCGTCCGGGCCGTTGACGATCATGAGGGTGTAGCCGACGGCGACGGCCTCGTCGCCGTCGACGGTGACGTGCGGCGGGCCCACGAAGTGCGCGCAGCCGCCCGCGATCCAGCGCCGGTGGTTCGCCGACCGGACCATCGCGTCGATCTCGGCGGGGCCGGTCATGAGGAGCTCGTCGACGTCGTAGACGCCGTCGTCGTCCCAGAGCGCGGCGACCTCGGGGGCGCGGCCGCTGTCGACGAGCGGGCCGTAGGACAGGATCAGCCGGGTGATCTCGCGCTCGTCCTCGAGGGCGCGCAGCCGGGACTCGAGGGCGGCGAGGCGGTCGTCCGCGGTGGGGGTCTCGGTCATCGGACGTCTCCGAAGGTCAGGCCGCAGTCGAGTTCGCGCAGGGCGGCGAGCTGCTCGCGGTAGTGGTCGGGGGAGGCGGAGACGAGGCGGACGCCGGCGACGGTGGCGCCCGCGTCCCGCAGCCGGACCAGCGCCGCCGCGGCGGCGCCGGGGTCGGCCACCGGGTCGAGCGGACGGGACGGGCCGAGGACGACGTCGAAGCCCGCGGGGACGTCGGCGTCGGCGAGCATCTTCGCGAGGTCGTCGAGGGCGAGCCCGAAGGGGACCCAGCCGTCGGCGTTCAGGGCGCGGCGGAGGGACCGGGCGGTGCGGCCGCCGATCCAGATCGGGACGTGCTCCTGGACGGCGTGCGGTTCGACCACGAAGCCCGAGAAGTCGTAGTGGGTGCCGTGGTACTCGGGCGTGCGCCGGGACAGGGACGCCTGGAGTGCGGCCAGCGCGTCGTCCGCGCGCGCGCCGCGTCCGCTGAAGGGCGCGTCGAGCAGGTCGAATTCCTCCTGGAGGCTGCCGACGCCCAGGCCGAGGGTGAGGCGGCCCCCGCTGACCAGGTCGAGGGTGCCGTAGCGCTTCGCGATCGCCAGGGGGTGGTGGTAGCCGAGCACCAGGACCTGGGTGGCGAGGCGGATCCGGGCGGTGCGGGCGGCGAGGTAGCCGAACGTGGCCAGGGGGTCCCAGTAGACGCCGCCGCGCTGCTCGGCCGCCTCGGCCGGGACGGCGACGTGCTCGCTGCAGGTGACGTGGTGGTAGCCGAGGCGGTCGGCCGTCTCGACGATCCGGGCGATCTCGTCGATGCCCGCGTGCCGCTCCCAGGCGGCGTGCCCGGGCGGCGGCTGGGCCACCACGGGCGTGACGATGCCGACGCGCATCCAGGGACTCCCTTCGGTAGGAAAAGGTTCTAGTTTCGAGGCGGTCGCGGCCTCTGGCCTCCAGGTGGTGCTACACGATTGGCTGACCTGGTCTTACGCGACCCCTTCCGTTGTCACCCAGCGCTTGCTACATTCCAGTCAACAAGAATTCATTTCAGTCTTGTGCCCTGGGAGGTGCGATGGCCGAGCTCATGGCGCCCGGACGGCGGGAGACGCCGCCGTCGATGGTCGAGCGGATGACCCTGATCCTCGACGCGTTCAACGGACCGTCCGCCCGCCTGACCTTGGAGGACGTCGCGCGCCGCACCCGGCTGCCGCGCTCGACGGCCCACCGGATCCTCGACCAGCTCGTCCGGCAGCGCTGGCTGTCGCACCACTCGTACGGGTACGGGCTCGGCCAGCGCGCGCTCGGGCTGGGCGGCCGGGACGGCGGGCACGGCAAGATCCGCGAGGCGGCGGCGCCGCTGCTGCACGAACTGCAGGTCACCACCGGCCTGGTCGCGCACCTGGCCGTGCTGGACGGCGCCGAGGTCTTCTACCTGGACAAGCTCGGCGGCCGGCTCGCCACCTCCGTGCCGTCGCGGGTCGGCGGCCGGGCCCCGGCGCACTCCACCGCGCTCGGCAAGGCGATGCTGGCGTGGCTGGAGCCCGAGCAGGTCGACGCGCTGCTCGGCCCGGAGATCGCCCGGATGACCAGCCGCACGATCGGCGAGCTGGGCACGCTGCACCAGGAGCTGCACCGGATCCGGCAGCGGCGCGGGCTGGCGTTCGAGCGCGGCGAGTCGTTCCCCGGCATCGCCTGCGTGGCCGCCGCGATCCGCGGCGCCGAGGGCCCGGTCGCGGGCATCTCGCTGGTCGGCGACGTCCGCGCGCCGCTGGAGAACGTCGCGCCGCTCGTCGTCACCGCGGCCCGCGAGGCGTCCCAGGTGCTCTTCCCCGGCTCGGCCCCCGCCCGGCACGACGCCGCCGGGAAGGGGACGTCCCGCGCCCGCGGGCACGCGGGGGACCGGCCGTCCGACCGGGACTGCTGGTCCGCCGAGACGATGAACCGGCTGCTGGCCGTGGACGGCCGCGGCGACTGGATGTGACGCGGGCGGGGGTGGCGTCACATCCACCCCCACTGGCCCGCCCACCACGCGTCCGGCGCGTCGAGCGCGCCCGGGTCCTCCGGCTCGTCCACGCCGAACCGGCTCCGGAAGAAGATCATCGGACGGTCGAGCCGGTCCTCGGGCCGCTCCACCGCGAGCACGCGGCCGATCACCACGTCGTGGTCGCCGGCGCGGTGCACGGCGTGCACCTCCGCGTGGACCGCGAGCAGCACGTCCCGCAGCGCGGGCGTCCCCCATGGCGAGACGTCCCAGCCGAGGTCCTCGAACTTGCGGCCACGGCTGGACCCGAACCGCTGGCACAGGTCGCGCTGGTCCTCGCCGAGCACGTTGACGCAGAACCGCCCGGCGGCGCGGATCCGCGGCCACGACCGGCCGCGGTGGTCGGCGCAGAACAGGACCAGCGGGGGTTCCAGGGAGACCGACGTGAACGACTGGCAGGCGAAGCCGATCGGCTCGCCGCCGTCGATCGCGGTGACGACGGTGACGCCGGTGGCGAACTCGGACATCGCCCGGCGGAAGTCGGCGGGGTCCGGCCCGGCGGCGGGCGCGGCGGCGGGCTCGGTGTGCGGCGGCGTGGTGAGCGCTGGTTCGGCTGGCATCGATGCACCTCGGATCGTCGCTGGACTGATTCGGAACGTAAGCGCCGCGCGGCGTGCCGCGCGCGGACGATCCCGTTGAGCGGAACGGGGTCCGGGCGGGACGGGGGGACGGTACGGGGCCCGCAATGTCCCGCTGATCGGGATCCGGGGCGGTGCCGCCGAGGCGCGCGGGCATACGTTCCGGACAAGCCACCCTGAAGGACTGAGAGGCCATGCCGACGGAGCTGACGTACGACGCGACGCTGCGGGAACTCGCCACCGACCAGGGCGTCCTGCGCTACCACGAGGCCGGCGACGGCCCGCCCCTGCTGATGCTGCACGGCTCGGGCCCGGGCGTGACGGGCTGGCGCAACTTCCGCGACAACCTGCCGCTGTTCTCGCGGTACTTCCGCTGCCTCGTCCTCGAGTTCCCGGGCTTCGGGGTGAGCGACCCGACCGACCAGCACCCGATGATGGCGGCGGGCGGCTCGGTGATCCGCTTCCTGGACGGCCTGGGCCTCGACCGCGTCGACGTCATCGGCAACTCGATGGGCGGCATCGTCGGGACGAACGTCGCGCTCGCGAACCCGGACCGGGTGGGCAGCCTCGTCACGATCGGCGGCATCGGCCGCAGCATCTTCAGCCCGTCGCCCGGCGAGGGCATCAACCTGCTGATGGAGTTCACCGAGAACCCCACGCGCGAGGCGCTCGTCCAGTGGCTGCACTCGATGGTCTACGACCCGCGGCTGGTGACCGAGGAGCTCATCGAGGAGCGGTGGAAGCAGGCCACCGACCCCGACACGCTGGCCGCCGCGCGGCGCATGTACGGCAAGGCCGCGATGGCCGCGAACTTCAAGATGCAGGCGAAGTCGGACCAGCCCCCGTACTGGGCGATGCTGCACAGGCTGAAGACCCGCACCCTCATCACGTGGGGCCGCGACGACCGCGTCAGCCCCGTCGACATGGCCCTGGTGCCGATGCGGACGATCCCGGACGTGCAGGTCAACATCTTCCCGAACTGCGGGCACTGGGTGATGATCGAGCAGAAGGAGGCGTGGGAGAACGCGGTCCTCGCGTTCCTCACCCGCTCCGTGGACGGGCGCACCGCCGGTGAGCGGGGCCGGGCATGAGCGCGGCGGAGAACGGGTCCGGCGCCTGGGACCACGAGTACGACCTCGTCATCGTCGGCAGCGGCGGCGGCGGGATGGCCGCGGCGCTGACCGCGCACGAGGAGGGCCTGAGCGTCCTCATCGTGGAGAAGGGCAAGAAGTTCGGCGGCAGCACCGCCCTGTCCGGCGGCGGCATCTGGATCCCCAACAACCCGACGCTGCGCGCGCGCGGCCACGACGACAGCCGCGAGTCGATCCGCCGCTACCTCGACCTGCTCACCGAGGGCCGCGTCCCGGCCGCCCGCCTCGACGCCTACGTCGACCACGGCCCGGCCGCGATGGAGCTGATCTGCAAGAGCAAGTGGATGCAGTTCTTCTGGACGAAGGGCTACGCCGACTACCACCCCGAGCTGGAGGGCGGACGGCCGCTGGGCCGGTCCATCGAGGCCAAGCCGTTCGACACCCGCAAGCTCGGCGAGGACGAGAAGTACCAGCGGCCGAACAACATGAAGGGCCCGCTGGGCCTGTGGATCACCGCGAAGGACTACCACGACCTGGCGATGGCCAAGCGGACGTGGGCGGGCCGCCGGGCGTCGATGGTCGCGGCGTGGCGCGTGTCGTCCAACCTGATCCGCCGCCGCCACATGTCGACGGGCGGGCGCGCGCTCGTCGCCCGGATGCGGATGGCGCTCAAGGACGCCGGCATCCCGCTGTGGCTGAAGACGAAGATGACCGACCTGGTCACCGACGAGGACGGCACGGTCACCGGCGTCGTGGTGGAGCGCGACGGCGCGACGCTGCGGCTGCGCGGGCGGCGCGGCGTGCTGCTGGCGACCGGCGGGTTCGACCACAACCAGAAGATGCGCGACGCGTACCTGCCGGAGGGCGGCCGCGAGGACTTCGCGATGGGCGCGCGGGAGAACACCGGCGACGGCATCCGGCTCGGCGAGCGGCTCGGCGCCGCCCTGGACTTCATGGACGACGCCTGGTGGATGCCCGCCGTGCGGCATCCCGCCGGGGCCGTGATCCCGCTGGTGTCGGAGCGGGCCATCCCGCGGATGGTCATCGTGTCCGCCGAGGGGAAGCGGTTCACGAACGAGGCGTCCCCGTACGTGAACTTCGTCCACGACCAGCTGGAGGGCGGGCACGTCCCCTGCTGGTTCGTCATGGACGCGAAGACGCGCGCGCGCTACCCGTTCGCGCAGATCCTTCCGGGCGCGCCGATTCCCAAGGCGTTCTACGAGCAGGGCATCGTGTTCAAGGCCGACAGCCTTGACGAACTCGCGAAGCAGATAGGCGTCCCGGCGGACGCGCTGAACGAGACGGTCACGAAGTTCAACGAGTACGCGCGCGCGGGCAAGGACCCGGAGTTCGGCCGCGGCGACAGCGCCTACGACCGCTACTACGGCGACCCGAACCTGAAGAACCCGAACCTGGACGTCATCGAGTCCGCGCCCTACTACGCGTTCCGGCTGGAGGTCGGCGACCTCGGCACCAAGGGCGGGCTGGTGTGCGACGAGCACAGCCGCGTCCTGCGCGCGGACGGCTCGGTGATCGGCGGCCTGTACGCGACGGGCAACACGTCCGCGTCGGTGATGGGCAACGAGTACGCGGGACCGGGCGCCACCATCGGCCCGTCCATCGTGTTCGGCTACATCGCGGCCCGGCACGCCGCGGGCCGGGCCGAGACCGGGGCGGGGGCGGCGACCGCGGAGGCGGAGCGGGCATGACGGGACCGAAGGCATGACGGGACTGAAGGCGCGCGTCGTCGAGGTCGTCCGCGAGACGGCCGACGCGCACTCGCTCGTCCTGGAACCGGCCGAGGGCGACCGCGACCGGTTCCGGTACAAGCCCGGCCAGTTCCTGACCGTCCGGGTGCCCGCGCCGGACGGCTGGGCGGCGCGCTGCTACTCGCTGTGCAGCTCGCCGGTCACCGACGACCGGCTCAAGGTCACGGTGAAGCGGGTCGCGGGCGGGCTCGGCTCGAACTGGATCTGCGACAACGTCACCGCGGGCGACGTCCTGGAGGTGCTGCGGCCGTCCGGGACGTTCACGCCCGCCTCGCTGGACGCCGACCTGCTGCTCCTCGCGGGCGGCAGCGGCATCACCCCGGTCATGTCGATCCTCAAGTCGTGCCTGGCCGGGGGCACGGGGTCGGTCGTCCTCGTCTACGCGAACCGGGACGAGCGGTCCGTCATCTTCGCGGACGAACTGCGGGAGCTCGCGGCGGAGCACGGCGAGCGGCTCACGGTCGTCCACTGGCTGGAGTCGGTGCAGGGCCTCCCCACCGAGTCGGGACTACGCGCACTGGCGCGCGCGCACACCCATCGTGACGCGTTCGTGTGCGGGCCCGGCGCGTTCATGGACCTCGCGGCGGCGGCGCTCTCCGGCCTCGGCATGAAGGTCCACGTCGAGCGGTTCTTCTCGCTCGCCGCCGACCCGTTCGAGACCCCCGAGGCCACCGACCCGGCGCCGTCCGGCGGTGACACGGACGGGGACGCGGGCGAGCCCGGCGAGATCGAGGTCGAGCTCGACGGGGAGACCCGCACGCTGCCCTGGCCCCGCTCCGAACTGCTCCTCGACGTCCTGCTGCGGGCCGGGGTCGACGCCCCGTTCTCGTGCCGCGAGGGCTCGTGCGCCGCGTGCGCCTGCGTCGTCCTGGAGGGCGAGGCGGTCATGGACGCCAACACCGTCCTCGACGAGCAGGACCTCGCCGACGGGCTCATCCTCGCCTGCCAGGCGCGGCCGGCCGGCGACCGGCTGAAGATCACTTACGACGGCTGACCGCGGCGCCCCGGCACCGCGCACGACACCACGGGAGACAGGCGATGACGAACCGCGTCCTCGACACGATCATGGAACGGGCGGAGGAGATCCGCGAGCTGGGCCCGGTCAACGAGCGGCTCGGCAAGCTGGACGACAAGGCCGCCAAGGTGCTGCGCGACTCCGGCGTCATCAAGATGCTGCAGCCGGCGGCGCACGGCGGGCTGGAGTCGCACCCGCGGGAGTTCGCCGAGACGGTCATGAAGATCGCCTCCCTGGACGGCTCCACCGGCTGGGTCTCCGGGATCGTCGGCCTGCACCCGTGGGAGATGGCGATGGCCGACCCGCGCGTGCAGCAGGAGATCTGGGGCGACGACCCCGACACCTGGATCGCGTCCCCGTACGCGCCGATGGGCGTCGCCCGTCCGGTGGACGGCGGCTACATCTTCAACGGCCGCTGGCAGTTCTCCTCCGGCACCGACCACTGCGACTGGATCTTCCTCGGCGCGATGCTGGGCGACAAGGACGGCAAGGTCGCGCAGCCGCCGTCGTCCCTGCACATGATCCTGCCGCGCTCCGACTACGAGATCGTCGAGGACTCCTGGGACGTCGCCGGGCTCAAGGGCACCGGCAGCAAGGACATCATCGTCCGCGACGCGTTCGTCCCCGACTACCGGACGATCCCGTTCAACAAGATCATCGACGGTTCGGCGCCGCGCGAGGCCGGGCTGACCAACCCGACCTTCCTCGTGCCGTTCTCCTGCGCGTTCCCCCTCGGCATCACCTCCGCCGTGATCGGGATCGCCGAGGGCGCCCTGCACCACCACCTCGCCTACCAGCGCACCCGCGTCCAGATCACCGGCACCAAGATCAAGGACGACCCGTACGTGCTGTACGCGATCAGCGAGGCCGCCGAGGAGATCAAGGCGTCCCGCACCGCGCTGATCGAGAACGCCTCGCGCATGTACGACAAGGCCGCCGCGGGGCACGAGTTCTCGTTCGCCGAGCGCGCCGCCGGGCGCCGCACCCAGGTGCGCGCCGCGTGGCGCGCCGTGCAGGCGATGAACGAGATCGTCGTCCGGTCCGGCGGCAACGCGATGCGCGCCGACAACCCGATCCAGCGGTTCTGGCGGGACGCCCACGTCGGCCTCGCGCACGCGATCCACGTCCCCGGCGCCGTCTACCACGTGTCCGCGCTCTCCGACCTCGACATCGAGCCCCCGCAGGGCCCGATGCGCTCGATGATCTGACCGGATCCCGTGTCCACCCCGCCCGGCCGGACGGCCGGGCGGGGTCGGGCGCGCGCGCACTACGTCCTGAGGCCGAGATCCTGCACGAGCTTCGGCGTCCAGATCACTTTGCCCAGGAACCGGTCGGCGTCCGGTGAGGTCACCAGCCACACGACGGCCGCGGCGGGCGCGCTCTCGGGCGTCGGCTCGAACCCCTTGCCCGCGATGGTGTCGACGCCGCCGCGCGCCGCGCCCGCGTCCGTGACGACGAACCCGGGATCCAGGTTGAACGCCCGGACGCCCCGCCCCCGGTACTCGGCGTTGATCGCGCCCGCGAGCCGCCCGAACGCCGCCTTGGACGCCGCGTACGCCAGCCCCCAGCCGCCCTCCCCGGGCGGCGCCGGCGGATCGGACGTCGCCGACCCGGAGCACAGGTTCACGATCGTCCCGCCGTCCCGCTCCGCCATGCCCGGCAGCACCGCCTGCACCAGCGCGAGCTGGTGCAGGTAGTTGCCCGCCATCGTCCGCGCCGCCACCTCGAGGTCGAGGTCGAGCAGCCGCGCGTGGTTGCCGCCGACGTGCGCGACCGCGTTGTTGACCAGCACGTCCACCCGGCCCCACTCCCGCCGGACGGTCTCCGCGGCGGCCGTCACGCTCCGCGCGTCCAGCAGGTCCATCCGGACGGGCAGCGCCCGCGCCCCGAGCGCCTCGACCTCCGCGCGCGTCCGCGCCAGGCTCCCCGGGACGGCGATGTCCGCGCCGCTCCCGTGCCTGGGCGGGATCCGGCCCGCCCCCTCCTCGACCGTCCGCGCGGTGAACGCCACGTCGTGGCCCGCGGCGGCCAGCGCCAGCGCCGTCGCCCGGCCGATCCCGCGGCTGGCTCCGGTCACGAGCGCGACCGGCTTCGCGTCCGGCTTCGTGTCCGGCTTCGTGTTCGTCATCGAGACCTCCTCGACCCGATGAGAGCGGGCGGGGCGGTCCCGCCGCGACCGGTTCTCACTGAGCGGGAAGGGGCCGCGCGCCGGGGCGCGCGCTTTGACACGTTGGCCATGGACGGCCGTGGCGGGTCGGCGCGGGCCGCGACTTCGAAGGGATCGAGGACAGTGACGCACATCCGTGGACTCGGATATCTCAAGGTCCAGACGCAGCACATCGAGCGGTGGCGCGAACTGACGATCGACGCGCTCGGGTTCGCCGAGGGCTCCGGCCCCGACCCGGACGGCCTGTACCTGCGCATGGACGAGCGCAGGCACCGCCTCGCCGTCCTGCCCGGCGACAGCGACCGGGTCCTGGCCGTCGGCTGGGAGGTCCGCGACCAGTTCGCGCTGGCCGCCGTCCGGGAGGCCGTGGAGAAGGCCGGCCGGGAGGTCACCGACCTGCCCCCGGGCGAGGACGTCGAACGCGCCATCGCGTTCACCGACCCGGGCGGCACGCCGCTCGAGGTGTTCTACGGGCCGGTCCTGGACCACTCGCCGGTCGTCACCGGCAACGCGCAGAAGTTCGTGACCGGCCCGCAGGGCATGGGCCACGTCGTCCTGCCGACCCCGCGCCAGGACGAGGTCGTCGCGTTCTACACCGAGGTCCTCGGGTTCCTCCCGCGCGGCGCGTTCGGCAGCGGTGAGCCCGGCAAGCGCATGCGCGTCCGGTTCATGGGCGTCAACCAGCGCCACCACAGCCTCGCCGTGTGCCCCGCCCCGCACGACGGCGACCCGGGCCTCGTCCACCTGATGGTGGAGGTCGACAGCCTGGACGCCGTCGGCATCGCCCTCGACAAGGTCACGAAGAACGGCTTCTCGATCTCGTCCACGCTGGGCCGCCACACCAACGACAAGATGGTGTCGTTCTACGTGCGCGCCCCCGGCGGCTGGGACCTCGAGTACGGCTGCGAGGGCATGCTCGTCGACGAGACGCACTACACCGCCGAGGAGATCACCGCCGACAGCTACTGGGGCCACGACTGGTCCGGCTCCGAGCCGCTCGCCGCGTTCGTCCCGAAGGGGAAGTGAACGGGTGACCCGGCGATCCTCCGTCGAGCCCGTCGCCGCGTCCGTCGTCGGCGACGGGTTCGACCACGAGTGCGACGTCCTCGTCCTCGGCTTCGGCTGCGCGGGCGCCGCGGCCGCGTTCGAGGCCGCGGACGTGGGCGCGGACGTCATCGTCCTGGAGCGGGCGAGCGGCCCCGGCGGGTCGTCCGCGCAGTCCGGCGGCGAGCTGTACCTCGGCGGCGGCACCGAGATCCAGAAGGCGTGCGGCTTCGACGACACGCCGGACGACATGTACGCCTACCTCGAGGCGGCGCTCGGCCCGCACGCCGACACCGCCAAGCTCCGGCTGTACTGCGACGAGAGCGTCGAGCACTTCGAGTGGTTCCGGGAGCGCGGCGTCCCGTTCAACCCGACCCTCTACCCGTCGCCGGTCTGGATGCCGATGACCGACGACGGGCTGATGTGGCTCGGCGAGAACTCCTGGCCGTACAACACGCTCGCCAAGCCCGCGCCCCGCGGCCACCGGCCGGCCGCCCCCGGCTTCGCCGGCGGGCTCCTCATGGAGAGGCTCGCCGCCGCCGCCACCGCGGCCGGCGCCGCGACGCACACCGACACCCAGGCCGCCGCGCTCGTCATGGACGGCGGCAGGGTCGCGGGCGTCGTGGCCCGCAAGTATGGGCGGGAGGTCGCCTACCGCGCCCGCAAGGCCGTGGTGATCACCACCGGCGGGTTCGTCGACAACGAGGAGATGCTCGCCGACCACGCGCCCGTCCTGCTCGGGCACGGCAAGGTCAGCGACGGCCTCGACGACGGCTCCGGCATCCGGATGGCCACGGCCGCGGGCGCCGCCGTCCGCCGCATGGGCGTCGTCGAGATCGCCCTCACCGCGCTGCCCGCCATGGTGAACCGCGGGATGCTCGTGGACGGCCTCGGCCGCCGCTTCATCAACGAGGACGTCTACCCCGGCCACTTCAGCGTCCACGCCGTCCGGCACCAGCCCGGCCCCTACTGGACGATCATCGACGAGGAGGGGTTCGAGAGCGTCCCCGAGGCCGACCGGTGGGGCCTGCGGCCCGCCCACGTCGCCGAGACCCTCGCCGAACTGGAGCGGGAGCTCGGCATGCCCGCCGGGTCCCTGGCGGCCACGGTCGAGACGTACAACCGGCACGCCGAGCGGGGCGAGGACCCCTACTTCCACAAGGACCCGAAGTGGCTGCGGCCGCTCCGGCCCCCGTTCGCCGCGATCGACCCCCGCGCGGGCTTCTTCGACGGCGGCGGCGGCAAGGGCACCGGAGCCGCCGGATTCACCCTCGGCGGCCTGCACACCACCGTCGACGGCGCGGTCCTGAACAACTCCGGCGACCCCGTACCCGGGCTCTACGCCGCCGGACGCGCGTCCTCCGGCATGCACGGCGAGGGCTACATCAGCGGGACGTCCCTGGGCGACGGCACCTTCTTCGGCCGCCGCGCCGGACGCGCCGCCGCACGAGAGGAGAACGAGTGAGATACGCCGTCCTGGCGCCCGTCGCCGCCGGCGTCACCGCGGACCCCGCGTGGATCGGTCCCTACGCCGAGCACGCGGACGCCTGCGGGTTCGAGTCCATCGTCGCCGTCGAGCACGCCGTCGTCGCCAGCCGCTACGACAGCGTCTACCCGTACGACGCGTCCGGGAAGATGGAACTCGCCGACGACCTCGACATCCCCGACCCGCTGGACCTCCTCGCGTATCTGGCGGGCCGCACGTCCCGGATCGGGCTCGCCACGGGCGTCCTCGTCCTGCCGAACCACCACCCGGTCGTCCTCGCCAAGCGCCTCGCCACCATCGACGCGCTCTCGAACGGACGGCTCCGCGTCACCGTCGGCATGGGCTGGATGCGCGAGGAGATCGAGGCGTGCGGCGCCGACTTCGACACCCGCGGGCGCCGCGCCGACGAGCAGATCGCCGTCCTGCGCGCGCTCTGGGCCGACACCGCCCCCGAAGGCGCGACCCACGAGGGCGAGTTCTTCAGCTTCCGCAACGCGATGAGCTACCCGAAGCCCGCGCAGGGCGACGTCCCGATCCACATCGGCGGGCACAGCAAGGCGGCCGCCCGCCGCGCCGGCCGCCTGGGGCAGGGCCTCCAGCCCTTGGGCGTCGCAGGGGACGAACTGCAGGCGCTGGTCAAGCTCATGCGCGAGGAAGCCGAACAGGCGGACCGCGACCCCGACGTCCTGCAGCTGACCCTCGGCCACAGCCTGGCCAAGGTAACGCCGGAAAAGGCGGCGAGGCTCGCGGACCAGGGCGCCGACCGCCTCGTCCTCCGCGCGAACCCCACGCGCGACCTCAACGAAGCCAAGGACGAACTCTCCGCCTGCGCCGAACGCCTCGGCCTCGCATGACGCACCTCACGGCGGGCGACCGGATCGACCTGCGCGACCTGGTCGCCCGCTACGCGCTGCACGCCGACCGCCGCGACCTCGACGCCCTCGCGGACCTCTTCACGCCCGACGCGGCGCTCGTCCTGCCCGACCCGCCCGCCGACCTCGGGCCCGTCCGCGCGCACACCGGACGCGACGCGATCGTCCGGGCCCTCGCGACGCTGCGGGCGGTCCAGGTGACGTCCCACGAACTCGCGGGCGAGGTGTTCGACGCGGGCGACGAACCCGACACGGCGTCCGGGCACGTCACGTGCGTCGCCCACCACATCACCGAACACGACGGCCGACTCACCGACCTCGCCTGGCACCTGCACTACACCGACGCCTACGCGCGCCGGGACGGCACGTGGCGCATCGTCCGCCGGGCCCTGCGGATCGACTGGATCGAGACCCGTCCCGTCCGAAAGGCACGCCCATGACCCGAGTCAGCGTGGTGACCGGCGGCGCCCTCGGCATCGGCGGCGCCGTCTCCCGCCGCCTCGCCGCCGCCGGCGACCTCGTCGTCATCAACGACATCGACGCCGACGCCGCCGCCCGCACCCGCGCCGACATCGAGGCCGCCGGCGGCCGCTGCGTCACCGTCGTCGGCGACATCGTCGACGACGCCACCGTCGCCGAGGTCGCCCGCACGGCCGGCCGCGCGGACGTCCTCGTCAACAACGTCGGCGACTTCCGCCCCGCCGCCCCGTCCTTCCAGGAGAGCACCCCCGAGCAGTGGCAGCGGCTCTACGAGCTGAACCTCCTGCACGTCTTCAAGCTCACCCACGCCCTGCTCCCCGCGATGATCGAGCACGGCTCCGGCGCCATCGTGAACAACTCCACCGTCGAGGCGTTCCGCGGCATCCCCCAGCACCCCGTGTACTCGGCGTTCAACGCGGGCGTCTCCGCCTTCACCCGCAGCCTCGCCGTCGCCGTCGGCCGCCACGGCGTCCGCGTCAACGCCATCGCCCCCGACCTCGCCGACACCGAGCAGACCCCGGCGTCCTGGATGCTCCGCGGCTACGACCCCGGTCTGATGCACACCTGGGTGCCCATGGCCCGCTTCGGCCGTCCCGACGACTACGCCGCCGTCGTCGCCTTCCTCGCCTCCGACGAGGCCCGCTACGTCACCGGCCACACGATCCCCGTCGACGGCGGCACCCTGGCCGCCTCGGGCTGGTTCGTCCGCGCCGACGACCGGGGCTGGACCAACCGCCCCCACCGCGCCTGACCGCCCCCCGGAGCCGCGACGCCGGGCGTGACGTCACGATGCAGTCGCCGATGATGTCACGCCCGCGTCGCCCGGGCCGCCACCCGACCACCCGCACCCGAGACGGCCGACCCCGAACACTCGCGAGTCCACCGTGACGCACGTGACGTCACATCGCCACACCCGCTCTGAGCAGGCATTCTGCCGAAAAAGCAGGCATCCCCAGCCGGACGGCGAACAGCCGGAGACCTGGTGCCGCCAACCTGACATCACTCCGCCACATCCATCGACTTGACATGACGTCACTCGTGACGCCATGATGACGTCATGGATATCGCGATGTACGTCGACAGTCTTCGACGCGAACTCGCGGTCGCGGCCGAGGCCGGAGGCGAGGACGCCCGCGCCCTCGCGGAGCGGCTCACCTCGCCACTGGAGGCCGCGGTCCGCCTCGTCCTGCTGGAGGCCCTGTCGGACGCGGCCGACGAGATCACCCGGGACCTCGCGCCCGGCTCGGTCGAGGTCCGGCTGCGCGGCCGCGATCCCGACTTCGTCGTGACGCCGCCGCCTCCCGAGCCCGCGCCCGCGGAGGCTCCGCCGCCCGGCGGGCTCCGGCAGGCGCTGGCCGGCGCCCTCGAGGTCTCGATGGGCGTCCGGGCGCCGGTGGCCGAGCCGGAGGAGACCGGCGGCACGTCGCGGATCACGCTCCGACTGCCGGAGCACCTCAAACCGCGGATCGAGGAGGCGGCCGGCCGGATGGGCCTGTCGGTCAACGCCTGGCTCGTCCGGGCGGTCACCGCCGCCCTCGACCCCGGCGGCCCCCCGCAGGACAGAGGCGAGGGACGGCCGATCGGGCGGAACTACACCGGATGGGTGCGCTGAAGATGCAGACCAGACCCAAGGGGCACCGGGAAGGGGTCCACGTGCACACCTTCGACACCCCGGACGCGATCGTCGCCGCCGTCGAGACCGCGGGCGGCATGGTCCGGTTCCGCGCCGGGGACCGCACCGACACCGTGGTGGACGTGCGTCCCAGCGACGCCACGCGGGAGTTCGACGTCCAGGCGGCCGAGGAGACCCGCGTCGAGTTCGAGGCGGGACGGCTCTCGGTCAGGACGCCCCGCTACGCGGTCCGCTCGCTCGTCGGCACCCCGCCGTCGGTGGAGGTGACCATCGACCTGCCGACCGGCTCGCAGGTCGAGGGCAAGAGCGGCGGGCACTTCCGCGGCGAGGGCCGGCTCGGCGACACCGACCTCGACACCGCGGCCGGGTTCGTCCGGCTGCAGGAGACGGGACGCCTGAAGGTGCGCGCCGCCGCCGGGGAGATCTCCGTCCGGGGGGCGACCGGCCACATCGAGGTGGTGTCGGCCTCGGCGAAGATCTGGCTCGGCGAGATCGACGGCACCGCGTCGGTGAAGACGTCCAACGGCGACATCACCATCGGCCGGCTGGCGGGCGAGGCACGGCTCGTCACCGCGAACGGCGACGTCCTGATCGGCCGCTCCCGCGCCGAGATCCACGCGAAGACCGCGCACGGCAGCGTCCGGATCAGCGAGGCCGTCAGCGGCGGCGCCACACTGGAGACCGGCTTCGGCGAGGTGGAGGTCGGCGTCCCGGAGGGCACCGCGGCCTGGCTGGAGGTGAGCTCCGAGTACGGCAACGTGCGGAGCGAACTCGA
The DNA here is from genome assembly GCF_040679555.1 of Spirillospora sp. NPDC052242. NCBI lineage: Bacteria > Bacillati > Actinomycetota > Actinomycetes > Streptosporangiales > Thermomonosporaceae > Spirillospora > Spirillospora sp. NPDC052242. The sequence goes on along the minus strand of NZ_JBFAUZ010000040.1, from coordinate 2,282 downwards.
AGCCGCCGACGACCCGGGCAACGCCGTCGAGATGGTCGAGATCCGCGCCCGCACCCGCTTCGCCGACATCCTGGTCCGCCGCGCCTGACCGCCGCCCCCGACCCGCACCCGCCCGGCCAACTCGGCCCAGGCGCAAAGAACTCTGCTTACCCGCCCGCCAGTCCCGGCGCCGCGAGGCACTGACGACCGCCGCCAGGTGATCCCGCCCCCACCGCCGTCCCCCAGCTCACCGACGCCTCCAGCACCACCGGAGCGCCCGGCGTCATTGACGCGGGCGGTCCGTCACCACGGCGCCGTCGGCGGCGTCGGCGTCACGGGTGCCGGCGGTGGCGTGGCCGAGACCACAGAGACCACCCAACTCACCGACATCACTTAACGGCGGGGGTCGGGAACGGCGGTACGCGCCGTCCCGGCCGCCTGCGGACCTCCTGCACCCCCTATTGAACACGGAGAGTAATCATGACGGAACCGGCCATCACGGTCACCGGCCTGCGCAAGGCGTACGGCGACAAGGTCGTGCTCGACGGCATCGACCTGCGGGTCGACCGGGGAACGATCTTCTCGCTGCTCGGCCCGAACGGGGCCGGGAAGACGACCATGGTCAAGATCCTGTCCACGCTGATCCCCGCGGACGGCGGCGAGCTGCGGATCGCCGGGCACGACCCGGCCCGGGACGCCGACGCCGTGCGCGCCGCGATCGGCGTCACCGGCCAGTACTCGGCGGTGGACAACCTGCTGACCGGCCGGGAGAACCTCGCCCTGATGGGCGACCTGCACCATCTCGGCCGGGCGGCGTCCCGGCGCCGCGCCGACGAGCTGCTGGAGCGGTTCGACCTGGTCGAGGCGGGCCGCAAGCCGGCGAGCACCTACTCCGGCGGCATGCGGCGCAGGCTCGACCTGGCGATGACGCTGGTGGGGAACCCGGCCGTGATCTTCCTCGACGAGCCCACCACCGGCCTGGACCCCCGCAGCCGCCGCACCATGTGGCGGACCATCCGGGACCTCGCGGCGGCCGGCGTCACGATCTTCCTCACCACCCAGTATTTGGAGGAGGCCGACCAGCTCGCCGACCGGATCGCGCTCCTCGACGACGGGCGGCTGATCGCGGAGGGCACCGCCGACGAGCTCAAGCGCCTCATCCCCGGCGGCCACATCCTGCTCCGGTTCGCCGACCCGGCCGCCGTGTCCACCGCCGTCCACGCCCTGGCCGACGCGGCCCTCGGCGAGGACGGCCTGTCCCTGCGGGTCCCGAGCGACGGCGGCGTCCGCTCGATGCGGGATCTGTTCGCCCGCCTCGACGATCTGTCGATCGACGTGGCGGAGATGTCCGTGCACACCCCCGACCTCGACGACGTCTTCCTCACCCTCACCGGCCGGCGCGACAAGGAGCCCCAGCGATGAACACCGTGGCCCACTCCCTGACCGACTCGACGACGATGCTGCGCCGCCAGTTCCGGCGGATGCTGCGCTACCCGTCGATGACGCTGATGCTCGTCGGCATGCCGGTGGTCTTTCTGCTGCTGTTCGTGTACGTCTTCGGCGGCACCCTCGGCAACGGCATCGGCGGCGGCTCCGGCGGCCGCGGCGCCTACGTCGACTACGTGGCGCCCGGCATCATCCTGATGGCGATGGCCGCCGCCGCGCAGGGCACCGCCATCTCGGTCGCGATGGACATGACCGAGGGCATCGTCGACCGCTTCCGCACCATGGCGATCTGGCGACCCTCGGTGCTCACCGGGCACGTCATCGCGAGCGTCGTCCAGGCCCTGCTGGGCATCGTGGTCGTCATCGGCGTCGCCCTCGCGATCGGCTTCCGGCCGGACGCGTCCGTGATCGAGTGGCTCGCCGCGGCGGGCCTGGTCACCGGGTTCGCGCTCGCCCTCACCTGGCTGTCCGTGGGGCTGGGGCTCGCCGCCAAGACCGTGGAGAGCGCCAGCAACTCCCCGATGATCCTGATGCTCCTGCCGTTCTTCGGCAGCGGATTCGTCCCCACCGACACGATGCCCACCGCGCTGCGCTGGTTCGCCGAGTACCAGCCCTTCACGCCCCTCACCGAGACCCTGCGGGGGCTGCTCATGGGCGACCGGATCGGCGACAGCGGCGTCCAGGCCGTCGCCTGGTGCGTCGGCATCACGGTCTCCGGCTACGTCTGGTCGAAGTACCGCTTCAACCGCGCCACCACCCGCTGACCGCCCCACGTCCCGGCGCCCCGCACCCTCCGGGTGCGCTGGCAGGACAAGGACGACGCCATCGACTGGCAGGCGTACTTCCACGAGCGGAAC
>NZ_JBFAUZ010000039.1:0-91416 GCF_040679555.1 Spirillospora sp. NPDC052242 | reverse complement strand
TGGGCTGCCGCGTGGTGGTGTGGGGTGTGTGGGGGGGGGGGGGGGGGGGGGGGGGGCGGGGGCCGCCCCCCCCCCCCCCGCCGGACGATCAGGCGAGAACGATGTTCTCCGCCTGCAGGCCCTTCTGGCCCTGGGTGATGTCGAACGACACCTTCTGGCCCTCCTGGAGTTCACGGAACCCCTGGGCCGCGATGTTGGAGTAGTGGGCGAAGACGTCGGCGCCGCCGCCGTCCTGCTCGATGAATCCGAAGCCCTTTTCCGCGTTGAACCACTTGACGGTGCCGGTGGTCATGTCGATCTCCTTCAGGTCGGTTCCCGGCGCGCGACCTGCGCACCGGGCTGCCGCGATGGCCCATCCGGAAGATCCAGAACAACAAAAATGCGCTTGAGGCCGAACGCCGCAAGCGCACCAGAAACATGTCTATGGGAACCGCAACCGATTAGTACGCTACCACACGAATCCGGGGATGCGCGGAAATCTTGCGCGGGCGGCGGTGACGCACGGGTAAATTTCATGTCAGACATCGGGGCGTCTCCCGGTAGTGACCCGGTGAGCGCATACTGAGGAGTGATGAAAACGTCCAAGCCCGCTCAGCGGCGACACCTGCCGACCAGTCCGTTCAAACCACCGCCCGCGGCGCCGCCGGTCAAGGAGTTCGAGCTCCAGGACCGCGTCAGCCATGACAAGTACGGGCTCGGCCGCGTTCTGGAGATCGAGCCCGGACGCGCCGTCCTGGTCGACTTCGGGACGGAGAGGGTCAGGATCCTCGCGCCGTTCGCGAAGCTCTTCAAGCTCTGAGTCCGCCGGGCCCTTCCGGGGCCCGGCCCGCCGCGGTCCTCCCGCCCGCTCCCGGGCGGAGGCCGCGGGACGCCCGTGGCGCGGGCGCCCGCGGCCTGTCCGCGGCCGTCCTCAGACGCCGGTCAGCTCGTTGGTGGGCTGCGGCGTCTGAGCCTTCGTCTTCACCTCGCCCGATTCGATGTCGACGGCGTACACCGTGCGGCCGCCGGGGTCGGTGACGTACGCGGTGTGGTCGCGCACGAGGAGCGTGGGCCGGGGCCGCTGCCACTCCAGCGGCTCCCGCCACGCGCCCATGATCTCGATCTTCTTCGTCACCTCGGCGCGTTCGGGGTCGATGACGTGCAGGGCGCCGTCGGTGCCGAGGACGAGCGCCTCCCCGTGGGGCCCGCGCGCCAGCGACCGGAACGTGTAGCTCGTCCCGAGGTCGACGAGTTCGAGGTCGCCGGTCCGGGTGTCGATGAGGGAGACCCGTTCGGGACGTTCGAGTTCGGCGTCGGGGTCGGTCTTGTAGTCGCCGAGGACGATCGGGGACTCCTCGTGGCCCGCCTGGTTGCCGATGCGCCCGTACTCGTCGGGCGCCTTCACCTTGGTGATCTCGCCGTTGCGGTAGATCAGCGCGCCGTTCTCGCAGCCGATGACGACGGCCTCGCCCTGGGCGGTCGCCTCGCCGTGCACGCCCGGGCACTCCTCGCTGCGGGCGACCTCCTTGCGGTTCGCGTCGAGGACGTGCACGCCGGTGCGCTCCTCCTCGGTGCCGAGCGTGGTCAGCAGCTCGCCGTTGGAGAGCGCGACGGCGACGCCGTGGTGCGCGTGCTCGCTGTCGTGGGTCCGCGTCTCGGGCAGCCCGCCGCCGAGCTCGGTCGGGTCGAAGATCGTCACCTTCCCGGTGCCGTCCGCGAACAGGACGGTCTTGCCCGCGTGGTGCACCACGTGGCCGGGCTTGGGCGCGGCGAACTCGTCGTCGGTGAGCCGGGCGCCCGCGGCGTCCAGGACGCGGAAGCCGGTGGACGTCGAGACCATGACGTGGCGGCCGTCGCCGGCGGGGTTGACGCGGTTGAAGCCGTCCAGGGGGATGTCCTCGACGACCTTGAGCGTCACGGGGTCGAGGACGTACAGGCCGCCGTCGTAGGTCGCGACCAGCGGGTCCTTCACCTTGACGGCGGCGGGCGCGGACGTCTCGCTCTGCGCGGCGGAGTCGCCGTCGCTCTGGCCGCACGCGCTCAGCGCGAGGCCGAGCGCGACCACCGTCGCGGGCAGCGCGGCCCGCGCGCGGGTCCGGGATCGCAGGGGGTGTCTCATCTCTCGTCTCATTTCCGCTGGGGGATCGGTCGGGTTCGTGCGGGTCAGCGCGCCGCGAGGCCCTTGGCGATGGCCTCGGTGTTGGCGCGCATCATCCGCAGGTAGGTGGGGGCGCCGCCGTCGGCGGCGGTGAGCGACTCGGAGTAGAGCGGGACGACCGCGATGTCGAGCCCGGTCTCCCGCGCCATGACGCGCACGAGCCGGTCCGGCTGGGAGGAGTCGGCGAACACGGTGCGGACGCCCGCCCCGCGGACCGCGTCGGCCAGCGACTTCAGGTCCGAGCCGCTGGGCGAGGCGAGCGTGGTGCCGCTCGGGATCACGGCCCCGACGACCTCGAAGCCGTAGCGCTGGGCGAGGTAGCCGAACACGTGGTGGTCGGTGACGAGGTTGCGGCGGCCGGGCGGGATCTTCGCGAACTCGCCGCGCATGTACGCGTCGAGCTCCTCGACCTTCGCCCGGTACGCGGCGGCGGCCGCGCGGACCCCCGCCTCGTCGATCCCGTCGACGTGCTCGACGATCCGGTCCGTGATCACGTCGACGGCGTCGAGCATCCGGACGGGGTCGGTCCAGAAGTGCGGGTCCGGTTCGCGCGCGGTGTCGCCCCCGGCGTAGGGGATCGGGTCGACCTCCGCGCCGACGGCGAGGGCCGGGACGCCCTGGTCCTCGGCCGCCCGCACGTTGCGGGCCACGCCCTCCTCGAGGCCGAGCCCGTTGTGGATCAGCAGCGCGACCTCCTCGATGCGCGCGGCGTCCCGCGCGGACACGCCGAACGAGTGCGGGTCGGCGTTCGGCTTCATCAGCACCGTCACCTCGGCCCGGTCGCCGACGATGGCGCGCGTGACGTCGCCGAGGATGTTCGTGGTGACGACGATCCCGGTCCGTTCGGAGCCCAGTGCGGAGCAGCCCGCGACCGCCAGGCAGAGCACGGCGAGCAGCGCGGCGAGGCCCCGGCGGCGGCCGTCCGCGGGACGGGGCGCCGGCGCGGTCACCATCCCGTCTCCACCATGTGCGCGGGGGAGAAGGGCAGGTCGAACGTGCGCGCCACTCGTAGCTCGTCGTTGTAGTCGATCTCGTGGACGGTCTTGGCGGCCGGGTCGTTGACGTAGGCGCGTGCCGTGTCGACCTCGATCACCGGCGCCGCGCCGTCCGCGCCGTCCGCGCCGCCCATGTCGTCCAGCAGGTCCGTGCGCGCGAGTTCCTCGCCCGTCGCCGGGTCGTAGGAGCGCAGCGCGCCGTCCTCGCCGAGCAGGAGGACGGGCGAGTCCTCGCCGACGGCGTTCACCGCGACCGCGGGCCCGTCGCCGACGCGGTGCCACGCGCGGGCGCGGACGTCGAGCACCCAGGCGCCCTCGTCCCCGGCCCGCGCCGCGAGCACGTCCGATCCGGGGCGGTGGCGGAAGTCCGCCGCCCGCTCGTCGCGCGGCACCGTCCCCGGGTAGGCGATCTTCGCTGCCTGGAACGTTCCGTCCTCGCCGGTGACGAGCAGCGCGCCGTCCGCGCAGCCGAGGACGGCGCCGCGCCGGGTCGTCGCCTGCCCCGCGGGCTCGGGGCACGCCTCGGGGAGCCGCGACACGCGGCGGCCGTCCCGCCGGTGGACCGTCACCTCGCCCGCCGCGGAGGCGACGACCAGGTGCTCGGCATGGGCGACGGCCGCCCGGCCCGGGACGCGCGCGAGTTCGGCGAGCTTCCCGGAGTCGAGGGCCTTCCGGTCGAGGACGCGCACTTCCCCGCCGCCCGCCAGGGCGGTCACGGCGAGGTCGCCGCTGACGCCGGAGGTTTCCGGGACGTCCGCGTCGCCCACCGTCCGTGCGTCCGCGCGGTAGTAGTGCACGTGGTCGCCGTGGTCGACCGTCCAGGTTCCGCCGTCGAAGACGCGCAGGCCGTTCGGGGTCGACAGGTAGGCGAAGCGGCCGTCGGTGCGCGCCGCCGTGACCCCGGCCGCCTCGCCCGCGGGCGCGGTCTCGCCGGTCGCGGGGTCGAGCGTGTGGATCCGGCCGCCGCCCGCCTCGGTCAGGACGAGCCGCCACTGCGCCTCGGCCGTCTCCTCGGCGCCCTCCACGTAGCCGTGCGGGGTCGGTTCGGCGCCCGCGGACTCCTGTTCGCCGCCGGAGCCGCCGCACGCCGCGAGGAGGACCCCCGCCGCGAGGACGGTCACCGGCGCGCGCCACCGGGCGCGTCTCGTGCTGCCACAGATCATGACGAGTACTCGGGTTCCTTTCGTCGGGAGCCTCCGGGCCGCGCCGGGGCACCGCGCGGACGGCGGTCGCGCAGGCCGGCGCCCAGCGCGGAGAGGAAGAACAGGGCCACCGCGGTCGCGGCGATCGTCGCCCCGGCCGCGGTGCCCAGATGCCAGGAGACGAGCAGGCCGGTGAAGGTCGACAGCGCGCCGAGCAGCGCCGCCCCGGCCATCACCAGCGGGACGCTGCGCGCCCACAGCACCACCGCCGCGGGCGGCGCGATCAGCAGCCCGAACACCAGCAGGGTGCCCACCACGTGGAAGGACGCGGTGATCGCCAGCGTCAGCAGCGCCAGCAGCAGGCCGTTCGCGAGCCGGGGCCGCATGCCCAGGGTCCGCGCCTTGCGCGGATCGAAGGTCAGCGCGACGAACGCGCGGTGGCCCGCGGCGGCGATGCCGGCCGCGACGCACAGCGCCGCCGCGAGGACGGCCAGGTCGCGCGGCCGCACCGCGAGGACGTCCCCGAACAGGAAGGCGGTCAGGTCCACCGCGAAGCTCTGCGAGTGCGACACCAGGATCACGCCGGTGGCGAGCATGCCGACGAACAGCAGCCCGATGCCGGTGTCCTGGGACAGCCGCGGCGACCGCGACAGCGCCGTCACGCCCAGCGCCATCGCGGCCGCGCTGAGCAGGGCGCCCACGAACAGGCTTCCGTTCAGCAGGGACGCCGCCGCGACGCCGGGCAGCATGCCGTGCGACATCGCGTCGCCGAGGAAGGCCATGCCGCGCAGCACGACCCAGGTGCCCGCGAGCGCGCAGATGCCGGAGACCAGCAACCCGCCCACCAGCGCCCGCTCGACAAAAGACACCCCAAAGGGGGCGAAAAGCCACTCCATGAGCAAGGATCGTACAATGAAAACCGTTATCGTTAGCAAGGAGGGTCGATGGACGAGACGGCGATCACGATGCGCGGGATCCGGGCGGGCTACGGCGGCACGACGGTGCTGCACGACATCACGGCCCGGGTGCCGCGGGCGCGCGTGACCGCCCTCGTGGGCCACAACGGCTCGGGAAAGTCGACGCTGCTCGGCGTCCTCGCGGGGGCGCTCCGGCCGACGGCGGGCACGGTGGAGCGTTCCGGGGACCGGCGGCCCGCGCTGGTGCTCCAGCACACCGACGTCCCCGCCGCGATGCCCATGACCGTGCGGGACGCCGTGGCCATGGGGCGGTGGGTGGACCGCGGCTGGTGGCGGCCCCTCACCGGGGCCGACCGGGGGCTGATCGCGGACTGCATGGAGCGCGTGGGCGTCGCCGGCCTCGCCCGCCGGCAGCTCGGCGAGCTGTCCGGCGGCCAGTACCAGCGCGTGCTCATCGCCCAGGGGCTCGCGCAGCGGTCCGACCTGCTGCTGCTCGACGAGCCGGGGGCGGGCCTCGACCGCGACTCCCGGGAGCGGATCCTCGAGATCTTCGGCGAGCTCGTCGCGGACGGCGTCACGATCGTCCACGCGACGCACGACGCCGACGCGGCGGCGCGCGCCGACCACCGGCTGCCGCTGAAGGAGGGCCGGCTCGCCGAGGAGCCGGCCCTAGCGCGGGATCAGAGGTAGAGGCCGGTGCCGTGCTCGGGGCGCTCGCTGGCGATGGCGTGCAGGTCGCGCTCGCGCATGACCAGGTAGTTCTCGCCCTGGATCTCGACCTCGTACTGGTCTTCGGGGTGGAACAGGACGCGGTCGCCGGGCTTGACGACGCGCACGTGGTGGCCGACCCCGCAGACCTCGCCCCAGACCAGGCGGTTGGTCTCCTCGACCGTCGCGGGGATCACGATCCCACCGGTGCTGCGGCGTTCCCCGCTGTCCTTCTCGACCTTGATCATGACACGGTCGTGAAGCATCTGGACTTCGAACTTCGGCTCGGACACGCGGGCGAGTTTAGTCGTTTGTGCGGGTGAGGGCGTTCCAGGCGTCCCCGACGATCTCCGGGAGGGCGCGGGACGCCCGCCAGCCGAGGTCGGCGCGGATCGCGGCGGCGTCGCACACCAGCTCCGCGGGCTCCGGCCGGGCCGGGCGCCGCAGCGCGCGGACCGGCCGCCCGGTGACCCGCTCGACGGTCGCGACCACCTCGTGGACGGCCGCGCCCGCGCCCGTCCCGACGTTGTAGACGCGGTCCTCGCCCGGCCGGACCGCCTCCACGGCGCGGACGTACGCGTCCGCGAGATCGTCCACGTGCAGGTACTCGCGGACCGCCAGCCCGTCGCCGTTGACCTCCAGGTGCGGTGCGTGCCCGGCGGCCACCGCGAGCGCCTTCGGGATCAGCCGGGTGAGGTCGGGGTCGGGACGGCCGTCGACGGACCCGGACACGTTGAACGTGCGCAGGATCACCGCGCCGATCGCGCCCGTGCGGGCGTGGTGCCGGATCATCTGCTCGGCGGCGAGCTTGGTCGCGCCGTACGGGCTCGCCGGCGCCGTCCCGGCCGTCTCCGGGATGGGCCCGCCCCCGGGCGGGACGCCGTACACCGCGGCGGTCGAGCCGAACACCAGGCGCGTCCCGCCGCGGCCGACGGCGCGCAGGAGGGCGAGGGTGCCCTGCACGTTCGTCTCGTAGTAGGCGAGCGGATCGTCGAACGACGCGCGGACGCGGGTGAGCGCCGCGAGGTGGCACACGCCGTCGTAGGGCCCCGCCGGCAGGGCGCCGAGCAGGTCGCCCGCGACGGGACGGACGCCGCGCGGGAGGTCCGCGTCGCGGCGGACGAGCCCGTCCACCTCGTGGCCCGCCTCGGCGAGCCGCCGCGCCACCGCGTAGCCGATGTAGCCGCCCGCCCCGGTCACCAGGATCCGCATGCGTCCCAGCATCGCCCATCAGGCGGGTCGATGCAGGGGGCGGCCGCCGATCAGGCGGCGGCTTTCACGCGTTCCTCGGCGCGCGGGTCCTGCTCGTAGCGCGGGAACAGGGCGAGGGCGGCGAGGGCCAGGCCGAAACCGGCCGTGCGCAGCAGGAACGGGCCGGGCTCGCGCGGCCACTCCTCGCCGAACAGGACGGTCCCGCTGACGATCAGGTACAGCCGTCCGATGACGGTCAGGACGGCCGCGACGATCGACACCCGGCAGCGCTGCAGCGCGACCTGCAGCTGTCCGAGCGCGATCGCGGCGAACCCGAGCGTGAGGTACGGGTACGGCGACTCCAGGATCGCGCGGAGGCCGCCGGTCTCGGCGTGGACGAGCGCGATGCCGCGGATCCCGGCCTCGGCGAGGCCCGCGCAGGCCCCGGCGCCGATGCCGTAGGCGACCCCGGACAGCCGGCGGGCGTGCCGGCCGCCGGCCTTGCGGTCCCCGACGAGCCAGACGAGCGCCGCGACGAGGAACGCCGGGACGCACAGCGCGAGCATCGGCCACGGCGAGGCGAGGGTGCCGGCGAGCGTCGCGTCCGCGACCGGCTCGCCGGCGGGGTCGGCGGACATGCCGATCAGCAGGGTGGCGAGGACGAACAGCGCCATGCTCGTCCATTCGCGGGGCGTCAGCCGCTCGCCGAGGAACCAGACGGCGTACGCGACGAGCAGGACGAGGCCGACGGCGAAGACCGGCTGGGCGACGGTGAGCGGCAGCAGCGAGAACGCGACGATCTCGTAGCCGAGCCCGAGGAACAGCAGCAGCCCGCCGCCGAGCCAGATCGGGTCGGTCAGCATCAGCCGGGCGACGCGGAACGGCCGCCCGCCGCGCAGCGGCTCCATCCGGCGGGCGGACACCCGGAAGATCAGGAACGCGATGTAGTAGGTGGTGGTCGCGATCAGCGCGAGGGCGGCGTGGCCCGGGTCGTGCATGCGAAATGACCTCTCGGCGTGCAGGGCGAAGGACGCCGCTCGCGCGCCGGAAGAGCAACGTGCCCTCTTACCTTGCCCCGCCGAGTCCCGCGTGACAAGGGATCAGTCGTATCTGCGGCCGCGCTTGGACGAGATGCGCGCGACGAGGCCCTGCGGGACCAGCCGGGTGAGGCCGACGATCGCCTTGTACTGGGCGCCGGGGACGCTGACGCGCGCGCCGCGGCGGAGGTCGCGGAGCCCGGCGTCGACGACGGCGTCCTTGTCGAGCCACATGAAGTCCGGGACGTCCGACATGTCCATCCGGGCGCGCTCGTGGAACTCGGTGTGCACGAAGCCGGGGCAGAGCGCCATGACGCGGACGCGGCCGCCGGAGCGGGCCGCGATGTCCGCGGCGACGCCCTGGCTGAAGCTCACCACCCACGCCTTGGACGCGCCGTAGGTGCCGCGCGTCGCGAACGCCGCGACCGACGACACGTTGACGACGCCGCCGCGGCCGCGCTCGAGCATGCCGGGCAGCACGGCGTGGGTGAGGCGCAGGACGGCCTCGCAGTGCACCTTCAGCATGGTGAGCTCGTCGGAGACGGGGACGTCGAGGAAGACGCCGCGGTTGCCGAACCCGGCGTTGTTGACCAGCAGGTCGACGTCCTTGCGGGCGCGCTCCTCGGCGGCGGCGAGGCCCTCCTCGGTGGCGAGGTCGGCGGTCAGCGTCTCGGCGCGCACCCGGTACCGGTCGCGCAGGTCGGCGGCGGCCCGGTCCAGGCGGGCGGTGTCGCGGGCGAGCAGCACGAGGTCGAAACCGTCGGACGCGAGGCGCCGCGCGAAGGCGGCGCCGATGCCGGCGGTCGCGCCGGTGATGAAGGCGGTCGGCATGCGCCGAGCCTACCCAGTGGTAGCGGGGCGTGCGCGGAAGTGCCGCGGGTCGGGGCGGCGGGTGGCGCGGCGGTAGGCGAACGTGAACCCGGGCCAGTTGTTCACGACCGTCCCGTCCTCCCGCCGGTACCAGCTGTCGCAGCCCGCCTCCCACACGGTGGCGCGCATCCGCTCGCGCATCTCGCGGACGAACGCGTCCTCGACGCGCGGGCGGACCTCGATCCAGTCGAGGCGGTGGCGGCGCAGGGCCTGCACGCAGCCGACGACGTACCGGAACTGCGACTCCAGCATGTAGATGATCGAGTTGTGCCCGAGGTTGGTGTACGGGCCGTACAGCAGGAACAGGTTCGGGAAGCCGCTGACCGTGATGCCGAGGTGGGCGCGGGCGCCGTCCCGCCACGCCTCGTTCAGCTCCCGCCCGTCCCGTCCGACGATCTTCATGGGGGCGAGGAAGTCGGTGGTGCTGAACCCGGTCGCGTACACCAGCACGTCGGCCGCGTGCTCGCCGCCGGACGTCCGGACGCCCGACGGCGTGATCCGCTCGATCGGGTCGGTGATCAGGTGGACGTGCGGCCTGGTGAGCGCCGGGTAGTAGTCGTTGGACACGAGGATCCGCTTGCAGCCCATCCGGTAGCCGGGCTGCAGGGCGCGCCGCAGGCCCGGGTCGCCGACGGCGTCGCGCAGGTCCCGCCGGAACCGGTTCTCCATGAGCCTCATCAGCTTCGGGTACTTGAAGAAGCCCAGCGCGCGCGACTCGAGCTGCGCGTAGATGCGGGCGCGGCTCAGCCCGTACGCGCCCGGCACGTTCCGGAGGACGGACTGCTTCCACGGCGGGTACGGCCGGTCGGGCTTGTCGATGACGTACGGGGGCGTCCGCTGGAAGAGGTGCAGCTCGGCGACCTCCCGGGCGAGCTCGGGGACGATCTGGATCGCGCTGGCGCCCGTCCCGACCAGGGCGACGCGGCGGCCGCGCAGGTCGACGCCGTGGTCCCAGCGGGCGGAGTGGAAGCTCGGGCCGGCGAACGACTCGCGGCCCGCGATGTCGGGCAGCGCGGGCCGGTTGAGCTGCCCGGACGCCGACACGAGGACGCGCGCCTCCAGTTCGCCGCCCGTCGTGGAGATCCGCCACAGCGCGGCGTCCTCGTCGAACCGGGCCTCGGTGACCGCGGTGCCGAACCTGATCTTCTCGAGCACGCCGTACTTGCGGGCGCAGTGCCGCAGGTAGTCGAGGATCTCGGGCTGCGGCGGGAACCGGCGCGTCCAGTCGGTCTTCGGCTCGAAGGAGAACGAGTAGAGGTGCGACGGGATGTCGCAGGCGGCGCCGGGATAGGTGTTGTCGCGCCAGGTGCCGCCCAGCTCGCCGGCCTTCTCCAGGATCACCACGTCGCGGACCCCGGCCATGCCGAGCCGGATGGCCATCCCGATGCCGCCGAACCCGCTTCCGATGATCACCACGTTGTGCGTCATGGGCGCCGTCCCGAATCTCGTTCTGGTGAACTCTGCTCCGAGCGTAGGTGACCATGAGGTCACTGACCAGAGCGGCGGAACGGGCGTTTTGTCGGGGAGTTCTGCCACGATCGGCCCCATGCCCGACGCACCCGCGCTCTCCCCGGACGCGCCCGCGCTCCCCGCGGCCCCGTGGACCGTTCCGCTCCGCGCCCTGCCCGACGCGGCGGCCGCGGCCGCGCTCGTCCGCCACCTGGGCGGCCTGTCCGGCCCGCGCCCGTCGCAGCGGTGGCGGCGGACCTGCACCGCCCTCGCCGCCGCCGCCGACGCGCGCGTCGCGCTGGCCGAGACCGTCCGGATCCTCGCCGAGGACGCCCCGATGTGCAGCGCGTACCACGGCGGCCCCTTCACGTGGGACGACGAGGACGACGACTGGCGGGCCCACACCCACTACCTGGTCGGGGACGCCCACGCCGACCTCGCGCGGGGCGTCGCCTGGGCCGCCGCGCTGACCGGCGGCGGCGCGGTCGCCGGGCACCTCGCGACGCTCGCGCTGCGCGCCCGGGGCGGTGGCCGGACGGCCTGCGGTCCGGCGCCCGTCGGCCACGAGCCCCGCACCACGGTCTGGACGGCCGGGGCCGAGGTCGTCGCGGACGCGGCGCCCGTGTCGGGTCCGGCGCCGCTCATGGAGAACCAGAAGATCGCGGGTGCGGCGATCAACGCGCTCGGCGCCGTCGACGACCCCGGCGGCCTCGCGGCGCTCACCGCGCTGCGGGCCCGCATCCGGCACCGCGGCCTGCGCAAGCAGCTCGACGCGGCGCTCGCCGCGGCGGGCGAGCGGCTCGGGCTCACCCCGGAGCAGGTCGTGGAGCGCGGCGTCCCCTCGCACGGCCTCGGCCCGGACGGCTCGGTCACCCGGACGCTCGGCGGGTGCACGGCCCGGCTCGCGATCGAGGACGCCGCGACCGTCCGGATCACGTTCACCGGCCCGGACGGGCGCACCGCGCGCACGGCGCCTGCGGTGGTCAAGGACCAGTTCGCCGACGGGCTCGCCGAGCTGAAGGCGCTCGCGAAGGAGGTGCGCGGCACGCTCGCGAACGAGCGCCGCCGCGTCGAGGCGCTGCTGTCGGCCGGGCGCACGTGGCCGTTCGCCGAGTGGTGCGCGCACTACCGCGACCACCCGGTCACCGGGGCGGTCGCGCGCAGCCTGATCTGGGAGTTCCAGGGGACGGACGGCGTGTGGCGGGCGGTCCCGCCCGGCGCGGCGCCCGAGCGGTCCGCGCACGTCCGGCTGTGGCATCCGGTCCGCGCGACCGCCGACGAGGTCCGCGGCTGGCGGGAGCACGTCGCGGCCGGGGGCGTGCGGCAGCCGTTCAAGCAGGCGTTCCGGGAGATCTACCTGCTCACCCCGGCGGAGGAGGGGACCGGCACGTACTCCAACCGGTACGCCGGGCACATCGTCCGCTACCAGCGGCTGTACGCGCTGCTGAAGGAGCGCGGCTGGCACTCGAACCACCTCGGCCCCTACGACGGCGGCGGCGACGGCGAGGCGCGCGGCGAGTTCGCGGACGGGACGTGGCGCGCGTGCTACTTCCACGACCTCGTGTCGGTCGCCGGGTACGAGGCCGAGCACGCGTCCACCGACCAGGTCCGGTTCGAGCGGCGGGACGGGCGGCACTGGCGGGAGGCGCCGCTGGCGGAGGTGCCCCCGGCGGTGTTCAGCGAGGCGATGCGCGACGTGGACCTGTTCGTCGCCGTCGCCTCCATCGCCGCCGACCCCGAATGGGCCGACCGGGGCGACGACCGGTACCGGTCGTACTGGCGCGAGCACGCGTTCGGCGACCTGACGGCGAGCGCGGAGGTCCGCCGCGACGCGCTCGCGCGCATCCTGCCCCGCACGAAGATCGCCGACCGCTGCACGCTGGACGGCCGGTTCCTCGTGGTCCGCGGCGGGCTCCGCACCTACAACATCCACCTCGGGTCCGCGAACGTCCTGATGGAACCGGACGGCGCCTACCTGTGCATCGTCCAGGGGAGGTCCGGCGGGCGGGTGCTCCTGCCCTTCGAGGACGAGCGGCTCTCGCTGATCCTCAGCAAGGCGTTCCTGCTCGCCGCCGACGACGAGATCACCGACCCGTCCATCCGCCGCCAGATCACCCGCTGAGCCAAGAGCCCGCATGGACCTCGCCGCCCGCCTGCTGCGCGTCATGACCGGCCCCGCGCCCGAGGACGAGCGGTTCGTCGTCACCGGCGCCGAACTGGCCGGCCTGCCCGACACGGCCCTCGGCGACCTGCTGCCCGCCGCGTACGCGGTGCCGGGCACGGTCGGCGCGTGGGAGGCGACGAGCGTCCGGTTGGCGGTCGAGCGCGCCGCCGCCGAGCGGCAGCCCGCCTTCACCCCCGAGGCGTGCCGCCGGATGTTCGACGCCCTGGTCACGGGCCTGGCACACCGCAAGTGGGCCGACCTCACGCTCGGCACGGCCGCGCTCGTCCGCTGCACCGGCCCGTGGCCCGGCGGCCTCGCCGAGCCCGCCCGCACGCTCGTCCGGTACCTCCTGGACGCGGACGAACTCGGCGCCCCCCTCACCCTCCTCGCCGTGGCCGGTCTCACCGCCCCGGAGCACGAGGGCCGAAACGGGACCATTGCGGGTGGGGTTGGTCCGGGTGGGGCCGATCCGGGTGGGAGTGATTCGGACGGGGCCGCTTCGGATGGGGCCGCGTTGGGTGGGGCCGCTTTGATTGGGGCGGCTGTCGACGACGCCGGTGCTGGCGGGGGCGGGTCCGGCGGTGGGCTGCTCGCGGAGGTCGTCGGGCGGCTCTCCCGGGACGCCGCGCCGATCGCGCGCGGGGAGATCGACGCCATCGCGGGGCTGGGGCCGGCCGAGCGGGTCGGGCTGACCGAGCTCGACCGGCGCCGCACGCACACCGCGCCGCCGCCCCTGCCGGACGCCTGGCACCGCGCCGCCGCGATCCCCGCGTACGCGGCGTGGGCCGAGAGCGCGCTGCGGGAGGCGGCCGACCGCGCCCGCGCCGTCCAGGACGGGACGATTCCATACAAGGCCGACAAGGCGTTCGCGGCGGACGAGGTGATCGCGCTCGGCCGCGCCGCGCGCGTCGCGCTCGCCGCCGACGCGCCGTGGCTGCCCGCCCTGCTCGACGCGCTGCTGCCCGGCATCGCCGTCGCCCCGACCGCCGCGAAGACGCTGCCGTCCCAGGCCCTGCTCTACGAGATCGGCCGTGCGGCGCAGGACGTCCCGACGCCCGAGCTCGTCGCGGCGCTCCGGAACGTGCGGGGGCTCGTCCGGCACGCGGCGGTGCCCAAGCAGCTCGACCGGATGCTGAAGAAGGCCGACGCGGCCCTCGCCGAGCGGACCGAGGTGGCGCTCCGCCTGCCCGACCTCGGCTTCGGCCCGGACGGCGTGCTCCGCCGCGAGCTCGGCGGGCACACCGCCGTGATCACGATCGAAGGCACGGCGGCGCGGCTGGCGTTCACCAAGGACGGCCGGGAGCTGCGGAGCGTCCCGGCGGCCGTCCGCCGCGACCACAAGGACGCCGTGAAGGAGCTGCGCGACCTCGTCAAGCGGGTCGGCGCCCAGCTCGCCACGCTCTGCCGGGCGCTGGAGGGCGGCCTCGCCGTCCGGGCCGCGCACCCGTTCGGGTGGTGGCGCGACCGGCTCGTCCGGCATCCGGTCGCGGGCGCGACCGTGCGCGCCCTGATCTGGGAGGTCGAGACGGCGCCGGGCGCGTGGACGGCCGTCCTGCCCGGGACCGGCGCGCTCCCCGACGCGCGGGACGACGCCGCGGTGCGGCTCTGGCATCCGGTCGGCGCCCCGGCCGAGGAGGTCCGGGCCTGGCGGGACGCGATCGTCGGGTCGGGCGTGCGGCAGCCGTTCAAGCAGGCGTTCCGCGAGACCTACCGGCTCACGCCCGCCGAGCGGGAGGCCCGCACGGACTCGGCCCGGTTCGCCGGGCACCTCGTCCGCTACCGGCGGATGTTCGCGCTGTTCCGGGCGCGCGGCTGGACGAGCGGCCTGCTCGGCCCGTGGGACGGCGGTGCCGCGGACGAGGCGTCGCGCGTCCTGGCGGGGGAGTGGCGGATCCGGTTCGCGCACGTGCTGGCCGAGCCCGGGCCCGAGGACCTCGCGGGCACCGACCGGATCCGGTTCGACCGGCGCGCGGACGGCGCGTGGCGCGCGGCCGACCTCGCCGACGTCCCCCCGGCGGTGTTCAGCGAGGCGATGCGGGACGTGGACCTGTTCGTCTCCGTCACCTCCATCGCCGCCGACCCCGACTGGACGGGCGACGGCCCGGCGCTCGCGTACTGGGAGCGGGCCCGGTTCGGCGAGCTGGACGAGAGCGCGCTCACCCGCCGCGACGCCCTCGCCCGCGTCCTGCCCCGCACGAAGATCGCCGGCCGGTGCGAGCTGGACGGCCGGTTCCTCGTGGTGCGCGGCGCGCTGCGCACGTACCGGATCCACCTGGGGTCGGCGAACGTCCAGATGGAACCGGACGGCGCGTACCTGTGCGTCGTCCCCGACCGGCGGCCGTCCGGGCGGGTGTTCCTCCCGTTCGAGGAGGAGCGGCTCGCGCTGATCCTCAGCAAGGCGTTCCTGCTCGCCGCCGACGACACGATCACCGACCCGTCCGTCCTGGAGCAGATCGAGCGAGGTGCGCGATGACCGAGGTGACCTTCCGGGACGAGACCGCGGTCGGCCGGCCCGTCGCGGAGTTCGCCGTGGCGGGGCTGCCCGCGCGGATGACCGTCCGGGAGCTGATCCGGCTGCGGGTCCGGGAGGAGGTCGCGCGGCACAACGCGGCGGTGTCCGAGCGGTTCACCGGGCTCGTCCGGCCGGACGGCGCCGTCGCCGAGCCGGGCGGGTACCGGCTGCGGGAGCCGCGGCGGCTCGACTGGGAGCGGCAGGCCGAGATCGCCGAGCGGGCGTTCGCCGCGAACGGGTTCTTCGTGCTGGCCGGCGACCGGCAGGTCGAGGACCTCGACGAGGAGGTCGACCTCACCGCCGATCCCGACCTGGTCTTCGTCCGGCTCGTCCCGCTCGCGGGCGGCTGACCCTAGGGGAGCAGCCCCAGCTCGTGGGCGCGCAGCCCCGCCTGGAAGCGCGACTCGGCGTCCAGCAGCACGAGGATCTCCGCGACGCGCCGCCGGTAGGTGCGCAGCGACATGCCGAGCCGCCGCGCCGCCGCCTCGTCCTTCAGCCCCTCGGCGAGCAGCCGCAGGATGCGGCGGCTCTCGTCGGTGAGCGCGGGCGCCCGGTCGCGGCGGTGGTCGGTGAGGTCGGCCGACCGGTCCCAGGCGGCCTGCAGCAGCGAGACGACGCCCGCGACCACGCCCGGCGAGCGGACGACCGTGTACTCGCGCACCCCGGCGTGCGACCGGCCCGCCAGGATCGCGACGCGCCGGTCGACGACGATCGTCTCGTACGGCAGCGGGGCGGTGCAGATCCGGACGGTGACTCCCGCGCGCGCGACGTCCAGCAGGTGCCGTTCGGCCTCCTCGGTCGCCAGCGCCTCCGGGTTGTAGAGCTTGCGGACGGCGGGCGCGTGCCGCATGACCCGCCGCCGGGCGAGGATCTGCTCGCGGAAGCCGGGGAGCGCCCAGGTGTCGAGGTCGCGGGCGGCGCAGGCGAACTCCTCGCGCGCCTCGAACAGGTGCCCGGCGCGTTCGAGCAGCGCGGCCTCGCCGCGCAGCGTGACGTTGAGGTCCGTGCTGCCGGGGGTGGTGCCCGTGCGGGTGCCGACGCTCATCGCCGTCCAGTGTGCCACCGCGCGGGGCGGGCGGCCAGCTGGCAGCAAGTTGCCAGCCGCTCGCTCATATCGGGGCAAAACGGCACGGTTGGTGGCATGACGAACGACACGCATTTCATGCTCGGCGGGGACCTTCGGGTCCGCCGGATGGGGTTCGGCGCGATGCGGCTGCCCGCGGGGGACGTCGACGGCCCGCCGCGCGACCCCGGCACCGGCCTGAAGATCCTGCGGCGGGCCGTGGAGCTCGGCGTCGACCACATCGACACCGCCGCGTTCTACGAGCGGGGCGGCGTCGCGGCGAACCGGCTGATCCGGGAGGCCCTCGGCGACCCCTACCCGGAGGGGCTCGTGATCGCCACCAAGGTCGGCCCGTACAAGGGACCGGACGACCCGTTCCCCACCGGGCAGGTGGCGGCGGACGGCCTGCGCGCCCAGGTCGAGCAGAACCTGACCGAGCTCGGCCTCGACCGGCTCGACCTCGTCAACCTGCGCCCCGGCGGTCTGGACGAGCCGGGCGGCGAGTCGATCGCCGAGCGGTTCGAGGTGCTCGCCGGGCTCCGCGAGGAGGGGCTCGTCCGGCATCTCGGGGTCAGCCACGTGGACGCGGCGCAGCTCGCGGAGGCGCGGGCGATCGCCCCCGTCGCGTGCGTCCAGAACCGGTTCGACGTCACGATGCCGCAGGACGCGGCCCTGCTCGCCGAGTGCGAGGCCGCGGGGATCGCGTGCGTCCCGTACTTCCCGCTGGGCGGCTTCGGCATCCCGGACGACGCCCGCGTCGCGCGGATCGCCGGGCGGCACGGCGCGACGCCCGCGCAGGTGCTGCTCGCGGGGCTGCTCGCGCTGTCCCCGGTCATGCTCGCGATCCCCGGTACGGGGTCGCTCGGGCACCTGGAGGAGAACATGGCCGCGGCCGACCTGCGCCTCACCCCGGAGGACCTCGCCGACCTGTCGGGCGGCGCCGAGTAGTGAAACGTCTATGTATCATGTGAGGCAAACACGTCTCATTTGATACGGGGGTATCGCGCATGCGGATGCGCGAGAAGATCATCGAGGCGGCGCTGCGCCGCCTGAACGAGGACCCGGCGGCCTCGATGGCCGACCTCGCCGAGGCCGCCGGGATCAGCCGGGCCACCCTGCACCGCCACTTCGCCGGACGGGACGAGCTGATCGACGAGATCGGCACCCAGGCGCTCGACCGCTGGGAGGCCGCCCTCGACGCCACCGGGGTGGACGCCGCCGCGGCGTCCACGGACCCGGACGTGCACCTCGCGGCCGTCCGGGCGCTGCTGGAGACCTTCGCCGACCTCGCGCACGAGCACGGCTGGTCGTTCACGTTCACCGTGCCGGACGCGCACCGCCTGCGGGAACGCCTGGACCGGCTGGAGGAGCGCGAGATCGTCCTCTACGCGGCCGCCCAGCGGTCCGGGGCGCTGCGCGCCGACATGCCGCCGCGGTGGATCTCCAACATCGTCTACGGGATGTGCGTCGCGGCCCGGGAGAGCCTGCGGCGCGGCGACATCGCGCCGCGCGACGCCGCCCGGCTGATGGCCGAGACCTTCCTCGCCGGGACGGGGGCGCGGCCGTGACCGCCAAGACCCCGCAGGCCCCGGACGCCCCCCGCGCGACCGCCGCGCCGGATCCGCGCCGCTGGGCGGGCCTGGCCGTCCTGTCGGCGAGCCTGCTGCTCGTCGTCATGGACATCACCATCCTCAACGTGGCCCTCCCGGCGATCTCCGCCGACCTGCGGCCCGACACCGTGTCGCTGCTGTGGATGGTGGACGTCTACGCCCTCGTCGTCGCGGGCCTGCTCGTCACCGTCAGCGCGCTGGGCGACCGCTGGGGCCGCAAGCGGATGCTGATCACCGGGTTCGCGGTGTTCGGCACCGCCTCGGTGCTGGTCGTGTTCGCCGACAGCCCGGGCGAGGTCATCGCCGTGCGGGCGCTGCTCGGCGTCGGCGGCGCGATGATCATGCCGTCCACGCTGTCCATGATCCGCACCCTGTTCCCGGACGGGCGCGAGCGCGCCACCGCGCTCGGCGTCTGGGCGGCCATGGCGGCGGTCGGCGCGGCGTTCGGCCCCATCGTCGGCGGGTTCCTGCTGGAGCACTTCTCCTGGCACTCGGCGTTCCTGGTCAACGTGCCGGTGATGGTCGTGGCGATCGTCGCCGGGCTCGTCCTGCTGCCGGAGGCCCGCAACCCGCGCCCCGGGCCGCTCGACTTCCCCGCCGTCGTGCTGTCGATGGCCGGCATGGTCGCGCTCGTCTACGCCATCAAGAGCGCCGGCAAGTACGGCGTCACCGACGCCACCGCGCTGGTGTCGATCGCGGTCGCCGCGGTGACGCTCGGCTGGTTCGTCCGCCGCTGCCTCCGCCGTCCCGACCCGCTGCTGGAACTGCGGCTGTTCCGCACGCCCTCGTTCAGCGCGGGCGCCCTCGCGGCCATGACCACCGAGCTGGCGATGGCGGGCATGATGCTGCTGATGGCCCAGTGGATGCAGCTCGTCCAGGGCTACGGGCCGCTGGAGACCGGCCTGCGGCTGCTCCCGACGGCGCTCGCCGCGATCATCGCGTCCCCGGCCGCCCCCGCGGTCGCCGCGCGGGTCGGCGCCCGGACCGTCCTGGCGGGCGGGCTGGCGATCGCCGGGCTCGGCTTCGCCGTCCTCGGCCTGGCCCCGCAGCCGATCGGGTACTGGCCGGTCGCCCTCGCGCTGATGCTGATCGGGCTCGGCATGGGGTCGCTCGCGATCGCGTCCGCCGTCATCATGGCGGGCGCGCCGCCCGAGCAGGCGGGCAGCGCCGCCGCCGTCGAGGAGACCAGCTACGACATCGGCGGCGCCCTCGGCATCGCGCTGCTCGGCAGCCTCGCCGCCGCCGTCTACCGCGGCGACCTGTCGACCGGCGAGCTGGCGTCCATGGGCGTCACCGGCGGCGCCGCGGAGGCGGCCCGCGAGTCCCTCACCGGCGCGCTGGACGTCGCGGGCGGCGTCAACGCGTCCCTGGCCGACATCGCGCGGACGGCGTTCGAGCACTCCCTCGGGCTGACCGGCCTCGCCGGCGCGCTCCTCATGCTGGCCGCCGCCGCCGTCGTGTGGCGCCTCACCCCCCGCGATCTGGACCTGTCGGCCGCCGATCACTGACCCGCCCCCGCCGCGTCCGGACCCGCCGAGGCCGTAGCCTGGAGCGTCACCCGATGGGAAGGGAGCCAGATGTCGGCGACGCGGCTGCTGGTGCTCGGCGGCGTGCGGCGGTCGGGGCGGGCGCACGGCTACACGGTCCGGCGCGAGCTGCTGTCGTGGGGATCGGACGAGTGGGCGCACGTGAACCCCGGTTCGATCTACCACGCGCTCAGGCAGCTCGCCAAGGAGGGCCTGCTGCACGCCCACGGCGTCGAGGAGAGCGACGCGGGCCCCCCGCACGTGGACTACGAGATCACCGACGCGGGCCGGGAGGAGTTCCTGCGGCTGCTGCGGTGCGCGCTCGGGACGGTCGACGTCCGGCACCCCGAGATGCTGACCGCCGGGCTCGGCTTCCTCACCGAGCTGCCGCGCGCCGAGGCGATCGCGCTGCTGCGGCAGCGGCTCGACGGCCTCGCGACCTGGCGGGCGTCGGTGAGCCCTCCCGCGGAGCGGCTCGACCCGGGCGACCACCTGCGGGAGCTGCTCGGCTGGTGGACGCACTCCGCGGACGCCGCCACCGCGTGGACGCACGGGCTGATCGAGCGGCTCGAGGCGGGCGCGTACGTCATGGCGGGCGAGGCGCCCGAGACCGCCGCGGCCGCCGGCACGACCGGTTAGGCCCCTCCCCGGAGCCGCACCCCGGCCCGTGCCCGGCGCGGCCGGGTGCGGGCCGATCAGGTGTCGACGAACGTCTGCGGGACGACGACGCGCAGCGCGTTGCCGCGCAGCCGGATCGTCACCGGCGTCCGGCCGCGGACCTCGCCGTCCACGTCGACCCGCAGCGGCGGATCGGTCTCGATCTCGACGCGGTCGGTGGTGAGGAAGACGTCCTCGGCGAGCGAGCGGCGCGGCCCGGTCAGCACGTGCCGGGCCGTCGCCGACGCGAGCCGCAGCCGCCGCTCGTCGCCCAGCCGGTAGACGGCCAGCAGCCGGTCGTCGGGGCTGGCGTCGCGGGCGATGCGGGTCCCGCTGTGGTGGGCGCCGTTGGCGACGTTCAGCTGGTGCGTCTTCATCTCGCGGGTCTCGCCGTCGATGGTGATCCGCGCCGTGAACGCCCGGTGCCGGGGCAGCAGGCCCACCGCCGTCAGCGCGTACGCCGCCCGCCCCGCGTACCGCTTGAGCAGGTGCGGGACGCTGCCCGCGACGTGCACCGACAGCCCGATGCTGACCATGTTCGCGAAGAGGTGCGCGCGGTCGTCGCCGGGGCCCTCGCCGCGCGGGTCGTCGGTGCTGTCGAACCAGCCGACGTCCACGTCCGCGACCTTGCCGCCCGCCGGGCCGCCGACGCACAGGGTGCGGACGGCGCCCGGCAGGTCGAGCGGGAGCTCCAGGCTGCGCGCGAAGTTGTTGGTGGTGCCGAGCGGCAGGACGCCGAGCGCGATGTCGCGGTGCGCGAGGTTCCCGACCGCCTCGGCGACCGTCCCGTCCCCGCCGCCGACCACGACGAGGTCGGGCTCCAGCGCCAGGACGTCCTCGAACAGGCCGCGCAGCTTCCCCGGGTCGGTCACCGGGAACACCCGGACGAACTCGAGCCCCGCCTCGTCCAGCAGCCGCCGAGCCGTCCCGTACAGCCGGCGCCCGCGGCGCGACCGCGCGTTGATCACCAGCACGGCCCGGCCGCCGGACCGGATGGCCGACTCCAGTTCGGTCTTGCTGCGCATCTCAGGTGCTCCGCCTCCGGGCCGATCGCCCATTCCCCGTTCGGCGTCACCCTACCGGTGACGTGGACCGCGATCCCCGGCCCGATATTTTATAAACCGATTACTCAACGTTGAAACACCGCGGGAAGCGGGGACATTTCTGCTGACGGCAGCCAAATTCCCGCGGGGGTGGCCCATGCGCAGCGCGACGTTCTTCACGGCCCCCTCCGACGACGGCGCCGCGGTCGTCGCGGAGCACCGGCCCCGGCCCCGCGTCCTGGACCTGGCGGTCCGATCCCCGGTCCTGACGGGCGTCGCGCGCGTCCGGCTGCTGCTGCCGCCGGGCTGGTCGCGGGACGCGTCCCGCACCTGGCCGTCGCTGTGGCTGCTGCACGGCGCGGACGGCCGCGCCGACCACCGGGCGTGGACCGACCACACCGACGTCGAGGACCTCACCGCCGCCGCCGAGGTGATCGTCGTCATGCCGGACGGCGGCCGCTGCGGCGCCTGCACCGACTGGTGGAACCGCGGCGAGGGCGGCGCGCCGCGCTGGGAGACGTTCCACCTGGCGGAGCTCCGGCAGATCCTCGAGCGCGGGTACCGCGCGGGCGGCGAGAGCGCCGTCGCGGGCAACGCCATGGGCGGTTTCGGGGCGATGGCCTACGCGGCGCGGCACCGCGGCGTGTTCCGCGCCGCCGCGTCGTTCAGCGGCCCCCTGCACACCCTGCACGCCGACCCGTCCGCCCTCGACGCCGCCGACCTGGTCGAGCTGGGCGTCGCGATCGCCGAGCCCGGGCGGGACTGGACGGACGTGTGGGGCGACCCCGAACGGCAGCGGATCGTCTGGCGGCAGCACAACCCGTTCGACCTCGCCGACCGGCTCGCGGGCACGCGGCTGTACGTGAGCGCGGGCGACGGCGCCCCCGGCCCGTACGACCCGCGCCCCGCCCCCGCCGACCGCGACCCGCTGGAGGCGCTCGCGCACACCGTGGGCCGCCAGTTCGCCGACAAGCTGCGCAAGCTGGGCATCCCGATCTCGACGCACTTCTACCGGGGCACCCACACGTGGCCGTACTGGCGCCGCGAGCTGCGCGCCGCCCTGCCCGTCCTCCTGGACGAGATCACGTAGAGTGCGGGCGTGACCGAATCACGTTCTGGACCGCGTTCGGACGCCGAGATCACCGGCTTCTGGCGCGCGCTGGGCCTCCCCGGGCTGATCGACGTCCACACCCACTTCATGCCGCCGCGCCTGATGGACGCCGTGTGGGAGTACTTCGACCGGGCCGGGCCGCTGATCGGCACCGAGTGGCCCATCCGGTACCGGCACCCCGAGGACGAGCGGCTCGCGTTCCTGCGCGACCACGGCGTCCGCGCGTTCACGTCCCTGCTGTACCCGCACCGTCCCGGCATGGCCGAGTCGCTGAACGCGTGGGCCGCGGGATTCGCCGAGCGCGTCCCCGAATGCGTCCAGACCGGGACGTTCTTCCCCGAGCCCGGTGCCGCCGGCTACGTCCGCCGGGCGATCGACGCGGGCGCCCGCGTGTTCAAGGTCCACCTGCAGGTCGGCGGGTTCGACCCGCGCGCGCCCGAACTCGACGAGGTGTGGGGGACGCTCGCCGACGCGGGCGTCACCGCGCTCGTCCACGCCGGGTCGGGCCCGGTCGCGAACGGCTTCACCGGACCCGGCCCGTTCGGCGACGTCCTCGCCCGGCACCCCCGCCTGACGGCGATCGTCGCGCACATGGGCGCCCCCGAGTGCGACGGGTTCTTCGAGCTCGCCGACCGGTACGCGGGCGTCCACCTCGACACCACGATGGTGTTCACCGACTTCGGCCTGTCGGAGTTCCCGGACGCCCTCATGCCCCGGCTGCGCGACCTCGGCCTCGCCGGGCGCGTCCTGTTCGGCACCGACTTCCCCAACATCCCCTACGCGTACGCCCACCAGCTCGAGGGCCTCGCCCGCCTCGACCTCGGCGACGACTGGCTCCGCGCCGTCTGCTGGGACGGCCCCGCGAAGCTGTTCGGCGTCCCCGGCTGACCCGGCCCGGCCGGGGACGCGCCCGGCCGGGTCAGTGGTCGCAGGGCGCCGAGCCCGCGTGCCGGTGCGGCTCCGGCGAGTCCGACACGTGCCGGGGCCCGTGCGCGTCGTCGCAGTGGACGGCGGACGCCGCCACGTGGTCGACCTCAAGCGTCGTGTGCGTGATCCCGTACCAGGCCCGCAGGACCTCCTGCAGGTCCCGGCGCACCGCGTGGCAGTCGCCCTGGCCGTCCACCAGCACGTGCGCCGACAGCGCCGGGTATCCCGAGCTGACCTCCCACACGTGCAGGTCGTGGACCTCCTCCACGCACGGCCGCCGCGCCAGCCGGGCGCCCAGCTCGGCCGGATCGACGCCCGCGGGCGCGGCCTCCATCAGCACGCGGCCCGCGTCCCGCAGCAGCCCGTACCCGGCCTTGAGCATCAGCGCCGCGACCACCAGCGACGCGATCGCGTCGGCCCGCGCGAACCCGGCCGTCCAGACCAGCAGCCCCGCGACCGCCGTGGCGATGAACGCGAACAGGTCGTTCAGGATGTGCTGGAACGCTCCCTCGACGTTCAGGCTGCTGCGGTTCGCCTTGCTGATCAGCCACGTCGCGATCAGGTTGATCCCGACCCCGGCGAGCGCCGTGAAGAAGACGAACCGGCCGTCCACCTCCGGCGGGTCGATGAGCCGGTGCACGCCCTCGTAGACGAAGTACACCGTGAGCAGGATCAGCGTCAGCCCGTTGAGCTGCGCCGACAGGATCTCCGAGCGGCGCAGCCCGTAGGTGTAGCCGCCCTTCGGCGGCCGGGCCGCGATCCGCATCGCCACCAGCGCGAGCGCGATCGCGAACGCGTCCGTCATCATGTGCGCCGCGTCGGTCATCAGGGCCAGCGACCCGGCGAGGAAGCCGATGACCACCTCGACCGACATGTAGCCCACGATCAGCGCGAGCGCCCCGCCGAGCAGCCGCCGGTCCGCGCTCGCGGAGATGCCGTGCCCGTGCCCGTGGCCGTGCCCGTCGCCGTGCTCGTGGCCGTGGCCGTGCTCCGCCGTCATGACCCGTCCTCCCCGACGTGCGCGAGGGCGAGGTCCAGGAGCATCCGCACGTGCGAGTCGTCCAGCCGGTAGTACGCCCGCCGCCCGGACCGCCGCACCTGGACGACCCGGCTCGCCCGCAGCAGCCGCAGGGCGTGCGACACCGCCGACTCCGAGTGCCCGCAGGACGCCGCGATGTCGCACACGCACATCTCGCCGCCCTCCAGCAGCGCGGTGATCACGCGCAGCCGGCCCGGGTCGGACAGCAGCCCGAACACCTGCGCGAGCTCGCCGATCGTCTCCCCGTCCGGCAGCGCGGCCCGCACCAGGGCGACCTTCTCCGGATCGACGACCCGGACGGCGCATTCCTCGGCCGCCGCGACATCTGAAGAAGTGCTCATATGTGCAAACATAGCGCAGAGCCCGGGCCGGAGGCCAGGCGCTCACCCCGGGGTCCGCCCTCCTCCGGCGAATCCTCGCAGGTCACGGCCCTCGACGGCGGCCGCCATGAGGTCGGGGAACGCGTCCGGCGTGCACGCGAACGCGGGCACGCCCAGCGCGGCGAGCGCCGCCGCGTTCCCGTGGTCGTGCGCGGGCGTCCCGTCGTCCGACAGCGCGAGCAGCACCACCACCCTTACCCCGGACGACGTCAGCGCCGCCGCGCGGCGCAGCAGCTCGTCCCGCGAACCGCCCTCGAACAGGTCGCTGATCAGCACCAGGACCGTCGAGGACGGCCGGGTGATCAGCTCCGCGCAGTAGGCGAGCGCGCGCCCGATGTCGGTGCCGCCGCCCAGCTGCGTGCCGAACAGGACGTCCACCGGATCGTGCAGCCGCCCGGTCAGGTCCACCACCGACGTGTCGAACGCCACCAGCGACGTCCGCAGCGACCGCAGCGACGCGAGCGCCGCGCCGAACACCCCGGCGAACACCACCGACGCCGCCATCGACCCGCTCTGGTCGACGCACAGCACCACGTCCCGCAGCGCCGCGCGTCCGCGCCGCCCGTGCCCGACCAGCCGCTCCGGGACGATCGTCCCCCGGTCCGGCAGGTAGTGCCGCAGGTTCGCGCGGACCGTCCGCTCCCAGTCGACGTCGGCGGCCCGCGCCGGGCGGGCGGTGCGCGCGGACCGGTCCAGAGCGGCGCCGACCGCCGACCGGGTGCGCTGCGCGAGCCGCCGCTCCAGGTCGTCCGCGACCCGCCGCACCACGGCCCGCGCCGACTCCCGCGCCCGGTCCGGCAGCACGGTGTTCAGCGCCAGCAGCGTGCCCACGAGATGGACGTCCGGCTCGACGGCGTCCAGCATCTCCGGCTCGAGCAGCAGCCGCGCCAGGTCGAGCCGCTCGATCGCGTCCCGCTGCATGATCTGGACGACCGTCGACGGGAAGCACGCGCGCACGTCGCCGAGCCACCGCGCCACCGACGGCGCCGAGTCCCCGAGCCCGGCCCCGCGCCGCCCCGGCCGCGCCCGCCGCTCCCCGGAGTCGCCCCCGTAGAGCCGCTCCAGCGCCCCGTCCATCCGCGCGTCGTCCCCGGCGAGCGGGACGCCCGTCCCGTCGGCGGGCCCGCCCCCGAGCACCAGCCGCCACCGCCGCATCCGCTCGTCGTGCCCGTCCGTCCCGTCCGATGCGCCGCTCATGGGGCCTCCCAGCCGAGGATGGTGCGGACGGTCGCGGCGGCGGGCTCCGCGCGGGCCGGGTCGACGTCCGCGGGGGACGCGTCGGGGCGGGCGGGACGCGGGTCGTGCAGGCGGCGGGCGCGGGCGCCGATCGAGCGGCGCTCGGCGGCGGAGAACGTCGCGAACGTGCGGCGCAGCAGCGGCAGCACGTCGGTGAACGCGGCGGCGGGCAGCTCGGCGAGCCAGCCGTCCACGAGGCGCAGGAGGCCCTCGTCGTGCATGAGGATCAGCCCGCCGCCGGACAGCTCGCCCCCCGACAGGAACCCTTCGACCCACGCGGCGGCGCGGGCCGGTGCGACGCCCGCGGACACGGCGCGGGCCATCCGGTCGGGTGCGTCGTCGAGGCGGCCCGCGTCCAGCAGCAGCCGGGTGACGCGGCCCTCGATCAGGCCGTGCAGGCCCTCCGGGCGGGCGACGAGGCGTTCGAGGGCGCGCCGCCAGCGGGCGAGGTGGGCCTCGTCGGCGAGCAGCGCGAGCGCGCCGTGGACGGCGTCGACGCGGTCGAGGGCCGCACGGGCGGCGTCCTCGTCCAGGCCCGACAGCGCGGGCGCGAGCCCCACACGGATCCGCACGAGGAGGCCGTCCACGACGGCGCGGAGCCGGTCGCGGGACGTGCCGCGCACGTCGCCGTACCGCAGGGTCCGGACGAGCGCGGGCAGCGCCGCCATCAGGTGCAGGGCGTCGGCGTCGACGGCGGCGCGGTCGGCGAGGGCCCGCAGCACGGCGGGCAGCGCCTCCCCGAGGTCGGCGAGCAGGCAGCGCTCGGCGAGGTCGGTGAGTTCCGCGAGGTCGTCGGCGTCGGCGGCGAGCGCCTCGGCGCGGACGGTCGCGGCGCCGTGCACGGTCGTCCCGTAGGCGCCCGCCTCGATCAGCGCGACGTCGAGTTCGGGCCGCCACACGAGCGTCCACGTCTCCCGGAACGTCCCGGTCGAGCGGCCCCCGGCGGGGACGCCCCAGTCGACGTCGAGCAGCCGCAGCCGGTGCAGCAGCCGGGAGCGGTCGAGGTCGAAGGGGCGGCGCAGGTCGAGGTCGTGGTCGCGGGGCCGGGGGGACGGCCGCAGCCGCAGCCGCCGCTGCCGGGCGTGCAGGTCGCGCTGCAGCGGCACCATCGGGGTGCGGGGCGGCACCGAGCCGAGGCGCTCGCCCACGACGAGGCGCCGTTCCAGCAGCTCGACGCGGGGTTCGGCGCCCTCGCACAGCACCGCGCGGGCCGCCTCGGTGACCTCGTCCAGGCCCGGCAGCGGGCGCCCGCGCAGCGCCGCGAGGGACCCGGCGAGCCGGACCGCCTCGATCACCTGGCCGGGGGAGACGTGCAGGTCCTCGCCGCGCAGCACCCGCGCGGCCCCGGCGAGCCACCGCTCGACGGGCCGGTCGGGCGCGGTGAACAGGTGGTGGTACCAGCCGGGCGACGCGACGCCCGCGCCGTAGTGGGCGCGGGCGGCGAGCCGGCCGTGCGTCCACGGCACCCACGTCATCGCGACCCGCACCCGGGGCAGTCCGCGCAGCGTCCGGTCGTCGTGCGCGGCGGGGACGTCGGCGAGGACGGCCGGGGCGTGCCACGCGCCGCACACGACCGCCACCCGCTCGTGCCCGTCCTTGACGGCGCGCCGCAGCGTCCGCCGCATGTACGCCTCGCGCCGCTCCTCCGCCCCGGCGGGCGGGCCCGCGCGCTCCCGCAGCTCCGCCATCGCCTCCAGGATCGCGGGGAAGGGGGACGGGCCGCCGTCCCGGTGCTCGACGACGTCGTCCCACCAGCGTTCGGGGTCGCCGTGCCCGGCGGCCCGCGCCAGCTCGCCGAGCGGGTCGACCCGGACGTCCCGTCCGGCGGGGCCGTCGGGGGACGCGGCGAACGCGACGGCGGCGGGCAGGTCGCAGAACCGGACGGTCACGCCCGCGCCCACCCCGTAGCGGATCGCCTGCCACTCGGGGCTGAACTCCGCGAACGGCCAGAACGCCGACCGGCGGCCCTCGCCGTCGGCGTCCCCCGGCGAGTACGCGAGCAGCGCCACCGGCGGGACCATCTCCGGTTCGCCCGCCAGCCCCACGAGCGCGTCCGCCTCCGGCGGGCCCTCGACCAGCACCGCGTCCGGCTTGAACTCCTCCAAGGCCGTGCGCAGCGCGCGCGCCGAACCGGGACCGTGGTGCCGGACGCCGAACACCTCGACCGTCAAGAGACCTCCCGGCACGCCCGGTAGAAGTCGCCCCAGCCCGGACGGTCGCGCACGACCGTCTCCAGGTACTCCTGCCAGGCCACGCGGTCGGACGCCGGGTCCTGGACGACCGCGCCGACGATCCCGCCCGCCACGTCGGCCGCCCGCAGCACCCCGTCCCCGAAGTGCGCCGCCAGCGCCAGCCCGCCCGTCACGACCGAGATCGCCTCCGCGGTGCCGAGCGTCCCGCCGGGCGACTTCAGCCGGGTGCGGCCGTCGCCGGTCAGCCCCGACCGCAGCTCCCGGAACACCGTCACGACCCGGCGGATCTCCTCCAGCCCCGCCGGGGTCTCCGGCAGCTCCAGCCCCGCGCCGATCTGCGCGACCCGCCGGGCGACGATCTCGACCTCGTCCTCGATCGTGTCCGGCAGCGGCAGCACGACCGTGTTGAACCGGCGGCGCAGCGCGCTGGACGGCTCGTTCACGCCCCGGTCGCGGTCGTTCGCCGTCGCGATCACCGTGAACCCCTTGCGGGCCTGCACCTCCGTGCCGAGCTCCGGCACGGGCAGCGCCTTCTCCGACAGGATCGTGATCAGCGCGTCCTGGACGTCGCCGGGCATCCGGGTCAGCTCCTCGATCCGCGCCACCGACCCGCGCCGCATCGCCCGCAGGACCGGGCTCTCCACCAGCGCCCCCTCCGACGGGCCCTCCGCCAGCAACCGCGCGTAGTTCCACCCGTACCGGACGGCCTCCTCCGGGGTGCCCGCCGTGCCCTGCACCAGCAGCGTCGAGTCGCCGCTGATCGCCGCCGCCAGGTGCTCCGACAGCCACGTCTTCGCCGTCCCCGGCACGCCGAGGAGCAGCAGCGCCCGGTCGGTCGCCAGCGTCGCCACCGCCACCTCGACGAGCCGCCGCGGACCCACGTACTTCGGGACGATCGCCGTCCCGTCCGGCAGGTCGCCGCCGAGCAGGTACACCGTGACGGCCTGCGGCGACAGCCGCCAGCCGGGCGGGCGCGGCCGGTCGTCGTGCTCGGCGATCCGCGCCAGCTCCGCCGCGTGCTCCTGCTCCGCGTGCGGCCGCAGGACGGCGCCGGACCCGTTCGGGGGAGTGGTCAACTCAGCTCCTTCAGCATCGCGCCGCGGAACCGCAGCGTCTCGACGAGGTCGGTGAGGGGCCGCGGGTGCGGGCGCACCGGATGCCCGGCCAGCCGCTCGGCGGCGGCCGGGTCGAGGCGCAGGTCGGCGACCCGGCACAGCCGCACCAGCGTGTGCTCGGCGGCGCGCGTCGGCTGCCCGGCCGAGCCGGTCAGGATCGTGACGACGGCCGCCGCGAGCGGGCCCGTCCACGGGCCCGGCACCCGCTCCAGCAGCCGGAGCAGCTCCGCCCGGTCGGGCGCCCCCCGGACGAGCCCGGCCGCCGCCGCGCCCCGCTCGTCCGCCGGCAGGACGCCCAGCAGGTCGGCGAGCGCCTCCGGTTCGTCGACGGCGGCGCCGCCGCCGAGCAGCGCCCGCGCCCACTCGACGTCCCGCTGGTTCAGTGCGGCGCGCGCCCAACCGGTGTGCAGGTCGCCCGCACCGCCGCCCGCGACCGGCAGCCGCACGATCCCGTCGGGCGGCCCGAACGCCGACGTCCACGTCGCCAGGGGCGTCCGGGCGAGGATCTCCCGCAGCCACGCGGCCCGCGTCCCCACCGGCCCGCCGCCCGGGCGCGGCGCGAACGACCCGCCCGGATGGAACGGGACGCCGTCGCGCGCGAGCCCCGCGTCGTGCTCGTGCGGCGCCTCGACCTCGATGCACGGGCCGTCCGGCGCCCCGGACCGCAGGGTGAGGCAGCGCCGGGCCCGCTCCGCCATCCGCTCCCCGTACGCCGCGCCGGGCAGCCGGGCGAGCAGGTCGGCGGCGAGCTGCCGGACGTCCTTGCCCCGATCGTCCAGCGCAGCCTCCAGGAATTCCTCGTCGTCGAGGGAGAGCCCCCACGCGAACGTCCCGAGGAACGCGGCCCTGTCGGGCGCGGGTTCACGGTCCCACGTCTCGCGGAGCAGGTCGC
Source organism: Spirillospora sp. NPDC052242 (assembly GCF_040679555.1). NCBI lineage: Bacteria > Bacillati > Actinomycetota > Actinomycetes > Streptosporangiales > Thermomonosporaceae > Spirillospora > Spirillospora sp. NPDC052242. The sequence continues at coordinate 61,503 of NZ_JBFAUZ010000039.1, read as the reverse complement.
GCGCCGCCGCCGGGTCGGTGCCGCGCAGCCCCGACAGGTACGCGGCCCGGCGGTGCCGGGTGCCGCTCCGCCACGCCTCCGCGCCCGCCGGGTCGTCGCCCGACCGGACCGGGCCCGCCCCCACCAGGTACGCCCAGTCGGTGTTCTGCAGCGCCAGCCACATGCCGCGCCGCCCGGCCGCCCGCGCGATCGACGGCCGCAGCATCCGGTCGCTGCGCCCCCGCTCCAGCAGCGCGGGCAGCAGCCGTGCGGGCACCCGCAGGCCGCGCCCCGCCGCCGCGTCCAGCCATTCCGGCAGCACCCGGATCTGCTCCCCGGCCAGGATCCGCGCGAGCCGCGCCGCCGCCGCGTCCGGAACCGCCGGCGCGTGCTCGACCGGCGCCGGCGCGACCGGCTCGAGGTCCCCGCCGCGCGCGGCGACGACCCCGGCGCGCCTCCGGACGGTCAGCAGCGCGGCCTGATCGAGCAGCCGCGCCGCCGCGTCGTCCTCCCCGCCCGCCCCGTCCAGGACGGGCGGATCGCGCCGCTCGGTACCGAGCAGCGCCGCCGCCACATGCTCCTCCCACCCGCTCACATCCGCCCCCTCACATCCGCCCCCCTCACGACCGCGGCCCTCGGCGCAGACGTCCTCACAGCGGTACCGCGCCTTCGGCCGGGTGCCAGGTGGTGAGTGGGCGCAGGCCGCGCGGGGTCCACTCGCCCGCGAGGGTGACGCGTTCGCCGCCCGCGACGGCGAGGAGGGTCCAGGGGACGGGGCCGCGCAGCGGGAGCGCGTCGCCCGGCTCGTCGACGGCGAACAGGGCGCCCGTCGCGTCCCGGGCGAGGCGTACGTCGGTGAGCGTCGCGGGGTAGCGGTCGAGCCACGGGTCGTGCGCGACGGCGTCCGCGTGCTCGTCGAGGAAGCCCTGGACGCTCGTGCCCGGCGGCGCGCCGGGGCCCGTCTCGTCCGGCGCGAGGCGCTCGGCGACGAGGGCGCGCAGCGGCAGCGCGCCCGGGTAGTACGCCAGTTCGGCCTCGAACCGGGCGCCGGGCGGCGGGGCCGGTTCGGGCGCGTCGTTCGGGCCGGTGAACGTCAGCAGCAGCGCCGGGCGCCCCGTCCGCTCGCCGCGCAGCCAGACGCGCCGCGCGGTGAGGACGTCCTGGGCGGCGTCGCGCGTCCCGAGCACCCACCAGCGGTCGCGGACGCGTTCGCCGTCGCGCAGGACGGCGTCCCGCGCGACCGGGAACCCGACGCGCGCCCGGACCGTGCCGTGCAGCCCCGCGGGCAGGGCGTCCCGGCGGCGGTGCGCGCGGACGAGCAGCCGCAGCAGCGCGTACTCCGCCAGCAGGCGGCCCGGCCAGCCGGGCTCCCGGGGGACGCCCGCGAGCGCGCGCACCCGCGCCGCGAGGGCGCCCGCCTGCGCGTCGACGAGCCGCCGCGCCGCGTCGTCCCAGAGCCGGTAGGGCGCCCGCTCGGCGCGGGCGAGCCCGTGCGCCACCTGGTCGCGCAGCCAGCGGTCCAGCTCGGCGAGGCCGTCGTCGACCCGGCGGCCCCGCCGCTCGCCCGTCCCGAGGTCCCTCACGAACCCGAAAATACCGGCGGGGTCCGACATTCTCTGGGGCGCTGACTCCCCGTCAGGCGCGCCGTCGGTTCCGTCCGGCGGTGGGCCGGGAGCGGCGGCGGGTCCGGCGGAGGCGGGCCCTGCGCTTGCGGTGGTACTTGCCGCGATCGAGCTTCGTGTCGGCCATGCACCATCGTGGTCCGCCCGCGCGCCGGCGACGACCCCGCTGACCGCATCCGGCCCCCGTCAGCGCCGCGTCGGCTCGCGCTCCCGGACGGCGCGCCGGGCCCGGACGAGCTGCGCCAGCAGCACGCCCGCCGCCGCGACGCCCGCGACGGTCGCGACCACGGCGCCGTCCGGGACGCGCCCGGCGACGTCCTGCACCCAGCGCTGCGCCGCGAACTCGGCGTCCACGTCGAGCGGCGCGGGCATGGCGGACGTGCCGTCGAACAGCAGGAACAGCGCCCCGAGCACGATGAAGAACGCGCCGGACACCAGCGAGTTGGTGTGCAGTTCCAGCCGTCCCACCCGGAACGCCCGGCCGCGCAGCCACCGCTTGCGGCCGAGCCCGAAACGGTCCCAGCAGAACGCGAGGACGAACATCGGCAGCGCCATGCCGAGCGCGTAGACCGCCAGCAGGACGCCCCCGTACAGCGGGGCACCGCTCATCGCGGACACCGTCAGCACGCTGCCCAGCACCGGCCCGGCGCAGAAGCCCGCCAGGCCGTAGAGCGCGCCGAGCGCGTACACCGAGCCGGACGACCCGGGCCGGATCCGCGCCGCCCGGTCCCGGACGCGCCGGAACGCGAAGCCGAGCCCGGCGATCTGCGCGACGCCGAGCGCGATGACCGTCCAGCCGCCGACCGCGACCAGCACGTCGCGGTGCCCGTAGAACAGCCGGCCCGCGAACGATCCGGCCACGCCCAGCGGCACCAGCGTGGTGCACAGCCCCGCGTAGAAGACCACGGTGCGCCCGACGAGCTGCGACGTGCCGGTGAACGCGTACGCGAAGAAGGCCGGGAGCAGCAGGGCGCTGCACGGGCTGAGCAGGGCGAGCAGGCCGCCGAGGAACGCGGCGGTCATGCCGATGTCGGGCGTCACCGGCCCGCCCCCTCCGCCTGCCGCAGCGCCGCGCGGATCTCGCCGTCGAACACCTCGAACGGCTGCGCGCCCAGCATCGGCTTGCCGTTGATCAGGAACGCCGGGGTGCTGGGGACGCCGAGCTCGTAGCCCTCGGTCATGTCGCGCCGCAGGGCCTCGACGGCGGGGTCGAGCGTCATGTCGAGGCGGAACTGGTCGATGTCGGGGACCCCCGCCTCGCGGGCCATCTTCGCGAGGTCGTCCTGGGAGAACGCGCCGCTGTTGCGCTTGCGCTCCTTGCCGTAGGCGACGTCGTGGAACTCCCAGGGCCGTGGAGTGACCGTGACGGTCCGTGCGGCGCCGAGGGGACGCCGACGGGCCGCGCGCGGAGCGGCGCGCGGCTCTAGATCCGCAGTACGGAGAGCGGGATGTGCCGGGGCTCGGGCGGCGCGGGCCCGATCTCGTTCCGTGCGGTGCGCACGGCCGGGACGCGGGGCGGCGGCGCGAGGGTCGCCGGGACGAGCGTGGACGGCGCCTCGGGCGCGGCGTTCGGGGCGGACTGCCCCGGGGTGGTCTTCTGGTTCGAGCAGTACCGCTCGTCGTCCGGCGCGTCCGGCGCGTCCGGCGCGTCCGGCGCGTCCGGCCCGCCGGCCTGGACGTGGACGGCCGCCGGCGCCGCGCCGGGGCCGGACGCCGGGGGCGGCGCGGACGCCTCCGCGCGGTCGACCGGCTTCAGGCAGACGGCCGCCGCGACGGCGAGCGGCATCAGCGCGATCACCAGCACCCGCACGGGCAGCGGCCGTTCGGCGGCGGCGCCGCGCACGGCCCGGCGGGCGGTGCGGGCGAGGCTGCCGGCGGCCATGGAGCGTTCCCGTTAAGGAGGGTGCGGTACACGTTCACCCTACGGCCGCCCGGGCCGCGGGCGAACACGGCGGGCCCGGTCAGTTACCGGGCATGAGGGGCAGGTCGGGCAGGTCGGACGGCGACAGGTCGGACGGGGCGAGCAGCGCGCCGCCCGCGACGAGCGCGGCGAGCGCGACCGCGCCGAACATCGTCACCCACGCCGCCCCGGGGACGCCGGTCAGGTGCGCGAGCTGGTCGGCGTCGGAGGTCGGGGCCATCCGCCGCGCCCGCATCCGCTGCAGCTCCACCACCGGGCGGGCCGCCGCCAGCAGCAGGAACCACGCCGCCAGGTAGGCGAACCCCGCCTGGACCTCCGCCGACCCGAACCAGGAGACGGCGAACACCAGCGCGCCCGTCCCGACCACCGACAGCACGCCGTAGGCGTTGCGGATCATGACCAGCATCGCCGCGAGCAGGGCCAGCGTGAACCACAGCATCAGGGTGATCCGCCCGGCCGCCAGCAGCACCGCGAACAGCAGCCCGAGCAGGGGAGGGGCGACGTATCCGGCGAACGCCGTGAACACCATCCCGGGACCGTGCGGCTTGCCCCGCGACACCGTTACGCCCGACGTGTCGGAATGCAGCTTGATGCCGTCCAGCTTCCGGCCGGTGAGCAGCGCCGCCAGCGCGTGCCCGCCCTCGTGCGCGATCGTCACCGTGTTCCGCGCGACCCGCCACGTCGGGCCGTGCAGCACCGTCCCGAGCGCCACCAGGCCGACGAGCGCGACCAGCCACCACGGCGGGTCCGGCTGCGTGCCCGTCAGGCGGTCCCACAGGTCGGCGATGCTTGCGTTCTCCACGTCCACCCCGGATTCCTCGTCGCGATGCCCAACAGTAGGACGTCGCGGACAAGGCTCGCGTTCGGTTCCGCACCCCCGGAACGGCGACGCCGCCGCCGAATGTGAGACATGTCACCCGCCCGCACCCGTGACCCGCCGCCCCGCCGCGTCGCGGCAGGCCCGAGCCGTGCGCTTCCGTTCCGGTACGACCCGCACAACCGTTATGGTGCCCTCCCGTACGGCGGGCGCCGCGCCACCGGCTCCGCGGGGGCGGACGGCGGCGCGACGAGAGGGTGACGGGATTGGGCGGCGGACGCTCTCCCGCGCGGACGGGGAAGCCGCACGGGATCATCCGGTCTTTCGGACGCGACCGGCTGACGGGGCAGATCGCGATCGCGCTCGCGGGCGTGCTGGTCGTCGGCGCGCTCGTCTACGGCGTCGGCGCGGCGAGCGCCCGCTACCGGCCGTCCGACGTCGGCGCCTGGCTCGGTGCGAGCGCCAAGGGCCTCGTCGTCCACGCCAACGGGCCCGCCGGCAAGGTCGACGGCAGGGCCGAGCTGCCGCCGGGGATGCGCGGGCATCGCATCCGGGTCGTCCAGGACGGCACCACGGTCCTGCTCGTCGACACCGAGACCGGCGTCGTCAGCCGCATCGACCCGGCGCAGCTCGAGATCATCGGGTCCCGCGGGCTGGGCGGCCCCGGCCTGCAGGTCGCCGTCGGCGGCGGCGCCGCCTACACCGTCGACCTCGTGAAGGGCGTCGTCCAGCGCATCGACCCCGTCAGCCTCGCGCCCCTCGGCGCCGCCGCCACCCTCGCGGCCCCCCTCGGCCAGGCGGGCATCGACGGCCGGGGCGCCCTCTGGGTGCCCGTCCCGCGGGACGGCCGGGTCGTCCCGTTCCACGACGGCGGACCCGGCACCCCGGTCGACGTCGGCGAACCCGGCGACACCCTTTCCCTCACGATCGCCGCCGGCACCCCCGTGGTCGTCGACAGCACGTCCGCGACCGCGCACGTCGTGCGTCCCGAGGGCGTCCAGACGATCCGGCTGCCCGCGGGGGTCGCGGCGACCCGCGGGGGCGTCGAGGTCCCCGCGGCGACCGACGGCGGGGTCGTCCCGATGCTCGGCGCGGGCGGCTCCCTGCACCTGCTGGACACCGGCGTCGGCCGCGTCGAGTCGGTGGCGCTGCGCGTCCCCGACCACGAGTTCGCGCCCCCGCACATCCTCGGGTCCCGCGTCTACCTGCCCGACCGCACGTCCGGACGCCTCCTGGTGTTCGACACCGCCGCCGGCGCCTGGCGGGAGCCGATCGCCGCCACCCGTCCCGGCGGCGCGATCGAGGCGCTCGTCCGCGACCACATGCTGTGGTTCAACGACCCCGACGGCGCCCTCGCCCTCGCCTTCACCCGCGACGGCGCGGTCAGGCGCGTGCAGAAGTACGAGGAGGACGTCCCCGGCGGCGCCCGCCGCCCCCTTCCCGTCCAGGCGGACCCCGGCGGCGGCGGGGACGGCGCCAACACCGGCGGCGGGCGCGGCTCCGGGCGCGGCGGCCCGCCCCGCCCGCCCGCGAAGCCCGACCCCGCCGCCCCCGACCCGCCGACCCCCACCGCGTCCGGCGAGAACGGCGCGGTCGTCGTCCGGTTCACCGCCGCGCCGCAGCCGCGGGGCGTCTTCCCGGTCACCGGCTTCGTCCTCCTGGACGCCGCCGGCCGCCCCGTCGCCGCCGCGTCCCCGCGGACGCACCCCGGCACCGCGACCGAGGGCGCCTTCACCGTCGGCGGCCTCACCTGCGACGCGACCACGCACGTCTTCAAGGTCGCCGCCGTGTACCGGGACGCTTCGGGGAAGACGAAGCACAGCCCGTCCGGCGACGTCGGCGCCACCGCCTGCCAGGCCCCGCCCCCGGCCACGGCCCTGCGCGCGACGCCCGTCAACCACGGCGCCCGGCTCACGTGGAACGCCTCCCCGGGCTACGACGTCACCTACACGGTCACCACGCCCGCCGGGACGCTCGAGACCGAGTCGACGTCGGCCACGGTCGGCGGCCTGCCGAACAACGCCCGCCACCAGATCGCCGTCACCGCCCGCAACGGCGCCGGAACCTCCACCCCGGTCGCGACGACCGTCGACCTGGCCTATCCGACGCGGCAGTTCCAGAACCAGAACAACGGCCAGACGAACACCATCATCCGGTCCACCCCGGGAACCGGCGGAGCCCAGAACGGCCGGATCCCGCGAGGCGAGATCATCACGATGACCGTCGTGTGCCAGGTCCGAGGCGAGGCCTACACCGACAGCGAGAGCGGGACCAGCAGCGACATCTGGAACAAGGTCCAGACGCAGTACGGCGACGGCTACCTCAACGACACTCTGGTCGCCACGTCCAAGAACGGCTTCCCCTCGGACGGACTGTTCGAATGCGCCGAATGAGTCGAGTGAGCGCCCACCCGCCCGCCGCGGGGCCGAGGCACGACCAGGCGGCGGCGGGTGGATGTCGGGCGCAACCGATGGCGGGGTGTCGGCGTCCGAGTCACGACATGTCCGGCGGGGCCGGGCGGTGAGCACGGGGAGCAGGGGATGACGGAGCACGCCGGGGTCGACCCGGACGCGATGGCGGGACGGTTCGCGCAGATGTTCGCCGCGCTGGCGGGCAACGTGGAGCGGGTCGTGCGCGGGAAACGGGACCGGGTGGAGCTGGCGCTGACGTGCCTGCTCGCGGAGGGGCACCTGCTCGTCGAGGACGTCCCGGGCGTGGGGAAGACGACGCTGGCGCGGGCGATCTCGGTGTCGGTCGAGGCGGAGTGGGCGCGGATCCAGTTCACGCCCGACCTGCTGCCGAGCGACATCACCGGGGTGTCGATCTTCAACCAGGGGAAGAACGCGTTCGAGTTCCATCCGGGGCCGATCTTCGCGAACATCGCGGTCGCGGACGAGATCAACCGGGGGTCGCCGAAGACGCAGTCGGCGCTGCTCGAGGTGATGGAGGAGCGGCGCGTCACGGTGGAGGGGCGGCCGCATCCGGTGCCGCGCCCGTTCATGGTCGTGGCGACGCAGAACCCCGTGGACATGGACGGGACGTACCCGCTGCCGGAGGCGCAGCTCGACCGGTTCCTCATGCGGATCTCGATGGGGTACCCCGACCACCGGGCCGAGGTGGCGATGCTGGCGGGCGCGCCGACGGGCGCGATGCTCGACCGGCTGCCGCCGGTCCTGGGACGGGACGACCTCGCCCGGATGATCGACTTCGCGCGGCGGCTGCACGTGGCGCCGCCGCTGCACGACTACGTGGTGCGGGTGGTGTCGGCGACCCGCGGGCATCCGGACCTGCGGCTCGGTGCGAGCCCGCGCGCGAGCATCGCGCTGCTGGGCGCGGCGCGGGTGCGGGCGGCGGCGGCCGGACGCGCGTACGTGGTGCCCGAGGACGTGAAGGCGCTCGCGGTGCCGGTGGTCGCGCACCGGCTCGTCGTGACGCCGGAGGCGGAGCTGCGGGGGCGGGACGGGGCGGACGTCGTGGGCGAGGCGCTCGCGAACGTGCCGACGCCGCAGGCCGCCGCCGTCTGAGGGGCGGGGCGTGGGCGAGGGGCGGGGGACGGGCGTGCTGACGCCGCTGGGCCGGGGCACTGCGGTCGCGTCGGCGGTGCTGTACGCGGCGGGCTGGTGGCTCGGGTATCCCGAGCCGGCGGCGTTCGCCGTGGCGGGGCTGGTCGCGGTGGCGGCGGCCGTGCTGTGGACGCTGCCGCGGCCGCGGCTGGAGGTGCGGCGGGAGATCGCGCCCGCGAAGGTCGGGCGCGGCGAGCCCGCGACCGGGGTGCTGCACGTGACGAGCGCCGGGCGCGGCGTGCGGGGGCTCACCGCGCGCGACGCGGCGGGCGCGGCGGAGGTGGCGGTGGACGTCCCGCGCCTGCGGGCGGGCGCGACCCGGACGGTGTCGTACGCGCTGCCGACGGACCGGCGGGGCCGGATCGCGGTGGGCCCGCTGCGGCTGGTGCGCGCCGACCCGCTGCGGCTGGCGCGGCGGGTCCGCGAGTACGGGGCGCCGGGGACGCTGCTGGTGCGCCCCCGGACGGTCGTGCTGCCGCCGCTGCCGTCGGGCCGCGCGCACCATCTGGAGGGGCCGACGAGCGACCGGTCCCCGGCGGGGACGGCGACGTTCCACGCGCTGCGCGAGTACGTGATCGGGGACGAGCTGCGGCACGTGCACTGGAAGTCGTCGGCCCGGACGGGGACGCTGATGGTGCGGCAGCTCGTGGACGCGAGTCTCCCGACGACCACGGTGGTGCTGGAGGCGCGCCCGGAGCGCTGGCCGGACCCCGACGACTTCGAGCTGGCGGTGGACGCGGCGGCGAGCGTCGCTGCGGGCGCCGCGGCGGCGGGTTTCCCGGTCCGGGTGCTGACGGGGAACGGGCCGGTCGCGGAGACGCGGGGCGGCCCGGGCGACGTGGAGGAGATCCTGGACCGGCTCACCGGCGTCGCCGCGCGGGAGTGCCCGCAGCCGACGATGGACGTGGTGCGGCGTGTGCGCGCGGGCGGCTCGCTGGTCGTCGTCACGCCGGGCGACGCCGACCTGGGGCGGATCGCGGCGGTGCGCGGCCGGTTCGACCGGGTGGTGGTGCTGCGGGTGCGCCCGCCCGGTCCCGCGCCCGCGCCGCCGGGCGTCCGGGTCGCCGACGTGGCCGTGCTGGACGACCTGCCGGAGACGTGGCGGCGGCTGGGGGCGGCCCGATGAGCGCGAGCACGACGCCGCCCGTCGACCGCGGCTCCGGGACGGGGCGGGCCCGGTCCGGGACGGCGCCGCGCGAGGCGGCGCCGGGGATCCGGCCGGGCGCCCGGTACGCGTCGCTCGCGGTGACGGCCGCGCTGGCGGCCGTCGCGGGCCTCGCCTTCAACCGGGTGTTCGGGTACGGGCCGGTGATCCCCGTGGTCGCCGTGGCGGCGGTCGTCCCGACGCTGCTCGCCGCGCTACTGTCGGGGCCCCGCAAGAAGGGACGGCCGTGGCCGCTGTGGCTGTCGCTGGTGCTGACGGTCGCCGCCTGGGCCGGGACGTCCGCGCTCACCGTGCTGCGTCCCGCGCTGAGCGCGGGCACCCTGCCGCAGACGCTGCGGGACGGCGTGCTGAGCGGGTGGAAGGAGATCCTGACGACGCTGCTGCCCGCCCCGGCCGAGCCGCGCCTGCTGATCCTGGTCGGCGTGCTCGTGTGGCTGGCGGCGTTCGCGGCGGCGGAGGTGGCGCTGCGCACGTCGCAGCGCGCGCTGCCGTGCGTCCCGGCCCTGGCGGTGTGGGCGGTCGCGCTGCTGCTCGGCGTGGACGGCCCGGGGACGAACGTGCCGCTCGCCGCCGTGACCGTCGTGCTGATCGCGGTGCTGGCGCCGGTCCGCTCCGGCGAGCCCGACGCGGGCCCGGCGTGGCGGCCGATCGCGCTCGGGGTGCCGTGCGCGACCGTCCTCGGCGTCCTCGCGTACCTGGTGGCGCCCGTCGTGCCGGTCGCGGCCGACCCCTACGACCCGCGCGAGCAGGTGGAGGCGCCGCCGCCGCAGCAGCGCGACGGCGTCAGCCCCCTCGACCGCGTCGGCGGGTGGCTGCTGCGCCCCGACCAGGTCCTGTTCACCGTGGACTCGGGCCGGCCGGAGATCGAGCGGCTCGCGGTGCTCGACGCGTTCGACGGGGTGACGTGGTCGTCCACGGCCCGGTTCGTCCCGACGGGCAGCCGTGTGCCGGAGGGGCCGGAGCGGGAGCGGTCGCACACGACGACGCAGCGGATCACCGTCCGGGACCTGCCCGGCGTGTGGGTCCCCGCGCCCGACCGGCCGCGCCGCGTCGAGGGCATGCCCGTCGTCGCCGACCCCGCCGCCGGGACGCTCGCCGCGGCGGAGCCGCTGACGCCCGGGCGCTCGTACACGGTCACGTCGGTCGTCCCGGAGTGGCGGGCCGAGGACCTCGAAGGCGCCCGCGTCGCCCGCGACGCCGAGGCGCGCGCCGCCCTGAAGCTGCCGTGGGGGCCGGGCGCGACGAAGGAGCCCGTGCAGCTCGACGAGTTCGCGCGGTTCGCGGCGGCGGCGACGCGCGGCGCGACGACCGGCGTCCAGAAGGCGGCGATGCTCGCCGAGTACCTCAAGCGGTACGCGAAGTACGACGTGACGGCGGCGCCCGGGCACGGCTACCGGCAGATCGACTACTTCCTCGCCGAGGGCCGCCGCGGGACGCCCGAGCACTTCGCCGCCGCGTACGCGCTGCTCGCCCGCTCGGTGGGGCTGCCGTGCCGGCTCGTCGTCGGGTTCTCCGGCGGGAAGCGCGCCGGCGGGGCCGTGCAGGTGCGGGCGGGCGACGTGATGGTGTGGCCCGAGGTCAAGTTCGAGGAGCTCGGCTGGGTGCGTTTCAACCCGCTGCCCGACGACGCGCGGCGCTCGAAGGACAACGACGCCGTCGCGGCGGGGGAGTCGGCGCAGCGGCTCGAGCAGGCGCAGAAGAACGCGGCGTCCCCGCAGCAGGGGCCCGGGGCGGGCGAGAAGCCCGGGAAGCGGGCGGCGCGGACGGCCGCACGGGACGAGCCCACGCCGTGGTGGGTGTTCGCGTCGATCGCCGGGGCGGCGCTCGTCCTCGGGTACGTCCTCGCCGTCCTCCTCGCGCCCGCCCTCCGCACCCGCCGCAGGCGGGCGGGCCCGCCCGCCGAACGCATCGCGGGTGCCTGGCGGCAGGCCCTCGACCACCTCGCCGACGCGGGGCTCGGCGCGTCCCGCACCCTCACCGCGCAGGAGGTCGCACGCTTCGGCGCGTCCAGCGTGGGCGCCGACGCGCAGGGCGAGCTGGGCCCGCTCGCCGAACTCGTCGACCGCACCCGCTTCGCGCCGTCGCCGCCGGACGCGGCCGCCGCCGACCGCGCCTGGCGGCACACCGACGCCGTCGGGCGGCTGGTCACCGCGAAGGCCGGGCGGCTGCGCCGCCTCCGCCGCCGCCTGCACCCGCGCTCCCTCACCGGACGCTGACTAGGGTGGTCGGATGCGCACGCGGACGCTGCCGGGCGGACCCGGCGAACGCCCATGACGGCCCGTCCCGTCCGTGTCCCCGGACCGGACGACCTGGACCGCGCGTGGCGCGCCGTGTCGCGGCGCCTCGCGCCCACGCCGCTGGTGCCGTCGGGCCTCGCGCCCGGCGCGCTGCTGAAGCTCGAGACGTTCCAGCCGACCGGCTCGTTCAAGGTGCGGGGCGCGATCGCGGCGGTGGACGCGCTGCCCGCCGGGGAACCGGCGGTCACGGCGAGCGCGGGCAACCACGGCCTCGGGATGGGGTTCGCGGCGGCCGAGACGGGCGCGGACGTCACCGTCGTGGTGTCCACCCGCGCGTCCCGCGCGAAGGTCGACCGCATCGGCGGGTTCCCGGTGCGGCTCGTCCAGTACGGGACGACCTACGACGAGGCCGAGGCGCACGCGCTGACGCTGCCCGGCCGGTACGTCTCCCCGTACAACGACCCGGCGGTCATCGCCGGGCAGGGGACGATCGGCCGGGAACTCGACGCGCAGGCCGACGGCCCGCTGACGGTCGTCGCGCCGGTGGGCGGCGGCGGCCTCGCGGCGGGCCTGTCCCTGTGGGCGCGCGGACGCGGCGACGTGCGGATCGTCGGGGTGGAGTCGGCGGCGTCGCGGGGCGTGTCGGCGTCGGTCGAGGCGGGACGCGTCGTCGAGGTGCCGGTCGGCGACACGTTCGCCGACGGCCTGCCGGGCAACCTCGAACCCGGCTGCGTCACGCCCGGGCTGATCCGGGGCGCCGATCTGACGGCCGTCACGGACGCCGAGATCCGCGCCGCGCTGCGGTGGCTGCTGAGCGAGCACGGGCTCGTCGCCGAGGGCGCGGGCGCCGCCGGGGTCGCCGCCGTCCTGGCGGGCCGCGTCGAGGCCGCGGGACGGCTCGTCGTCGTGGTGTCCGGACGCAACATCACGATCCCGACGTACATCGGGGCCCTCGACGCAGGAAACGGCGACTAAACCCGTCATCGGCGACCGGATCCGGTCATTTTCCCCGGCGCTCGGACGGAAGTCACTACGGTGAGCGCGAATCGGGGAAGGTGGTCCACGGGTGGGTGCAGGCGCCGTCTTCACGCGCGACCGGCTGACGGGGCAGATCGCCGTCGGCCTCGTCGGCGCGGTCGTGATCGCCGCCGTCGTCTACGGGGTCGGCGCGGCCAGCGCGAAGTACGACCTCGCCGACGTCGGCGCCTGGCTGTCCGCGCGGACGAAGGGCCTGGTCGTCCACGTCAACGGACTCGCGGGCAAGGTCGACGGCAAGGCCCCGCTGCCCGCGAACGCCCGCGGCAACCGGATCAAGGTCGTGCAGGACGGGACGACGATCCTCATCGTCGACCAGGAGACCGGCGTCGTCAGCCGGCTCGACCCCGCCCAGATGAAGATCGCCGGCAGCGCCGAGTTCGGCGCCGGGATCCAGGTCCTCGCGCAGGACGGCCGCGCCTACACCGTCGACTCGGTGAACGGCGGCGTGCAGCAGCTCGACGCGATCACCCTGCAGCCCGTCGGCGAGGCCGCGCGGCTCGACCCCGTCCTCGGGCAGGCCGGGATCGGCGCCCGCGGCGACCTGTGGGTGCCGGTGGCCGTGCACGGGCGCCTCGCCGGATACCGGGACGGGCGGCTGCACGAGCCCGTCGACGTCGGCGAACCCGGTCACGACCTGACGCTCACGATCGCCGCCGGCACCCCCATCGTCGTCGACTCGACCGCCGCGACCGCCACCGTCGTCGAGCCGTCCGGGACGCGGCTGACGATCTCGCTGCCCTCCAGCGTCCGCGAGGCCGGGCGCGGCGGGGTGCTCGCCCCCGCGATCGCCGACGGCACGATCGTCCCGATGCTGGTCCCCGGCACCGGCTCCCTCGTCACCCTCGACACCGGCACCGGCCGCTACACCAGCACGCGGCTGCAGATGCCCCGGCACCGCTACCGGGCGCCGCAGGTCCTCGGCACGAAGGTGTACATCCCGGACGAGACCGCCGGGGCCCTCATCGTCTACGACGCGGCGTCCAAGCGCTTCGAGAAGCCCATCACGGTCGGCCGCCCGAAGTCGCCCCTGGAGGTGTTCGTCAAGGACGGTCTGCTGTGGGCGAACGACCCGGACGGCCCGGGCGCCGTCGTCGTCGACCGGCAGGGGCGGGCCAAGGCGGTCGACAAGTACCGCGAGCAGGTCGCGGGCGGCGATCGCCGCCGCGAGATCCCGCTCCCGGGCACCGGGGACGCGCCCCCGGTGCCCGGTACCTCGCGGCGGCCCGGCCAGGACCCGGTCCTGCCGCCGGCCGGGAACCCCCGGCAGCCCGGCGCGCCCACCGCCCCGTCCAACGTCACGGTCGCGCCGGGCGACGGGACCATGCAGGTCTCGTTCCAGCCCTCCCAGGGCGAACGCATCACCGGCTACACGCTCAAGGACGTCCCGGCGGGCCTCACCGCGACCCCGGCCGCCGTCGCGCCGAACGCCGCGCCCGCCTTCACCGTGACCGGCGGCGACTGCGGGCAGGAGTACCGGTTCCGCGTGGCCGTCCAGTACACCGACCCCCAGGGGCGGGCGCAGGAAGTCCTCTCCGCGGCCAGCGACCCCGTGCGCCCGTGCGTGACGCCCGGCGCCCCGACCAACGTCGCCGCACAGGCGACGTCGTCCGGCACCACGGTGTCGTGGGCCGCCCCCGCGGGCGGCGGCGCGTCCCAGTACAAGGTCGAGTGGACGGGCCCCGTCACGGGCTCGAAGGTCGTGACCGGCACGTCCGCCGCCCTCACCGACGTCTGGACGAACGGCGCCTACACGTTCACGGTCACGTCCATGAACGCCGCCGAAGCCGGCTCGGGCACCACCGTCGACGTGCAGCTGGAGGGACCGGACACCACCTATCCGGTCACCTCGAATGGTAATTCCACCGCGTTCGTCAGGAATACGCCCGCCGGGTCCGGAAATTCCGTCGTTACCGAGATGTACGACAACAACGGTGAGAACGTCACGGTGCATTGCAAGGTGAAGGGTGCTAGCTACACGCACCCTAGGGATACGAGCCTCAGCGGCAATACCTACACGAAGATCACCTATAACGGGAAAACCGGCTACGTCATCGGCTATCTGATCGATACGCCGGGCAACTGGAACACTCTCGCGGGTCCTCCGGTTTGGAACTGCGGCGGGTGACCGGTTCGGCGACCGCCGGACCGATCAAGCCATAGACCCGTTCGCGCCGTACGACCATCCGCCCCACCCCGGAACCGGGGCGGGGCGGACTCGTTCAGGCTCCGCCCCGGGCCTGCGCCACGCAGGCGACCTTCGACCAGGCCACGTCCGGTGAGGCGCCCTGGTTGACGCGCAGGACGGCGCCGATCCGGAAGCAGTTGTCCTCGTTCGGGATGAGCGGGGAGACGGCCGTCTGCGTCGATCCGGGGGCCACCGTCTTGATCGGCTCCGAACCGGCGGGGTCCCGCTGGATCAGCAGCGGGAGCTCGCGCGCGGCCGGGGGCAGCGTCCAGGCGAGCACCGCGCCGTTCGCCGCGGCCTTGGCCCGCAGGCCTTGCGGGCGCGCGGCGGCGATCTGCTCGGCGCTGATCGGCTCGGGGGGCCCGGACGCGGCCGGGGGCGTCGGCGTGCCGCCGCCCGCGGCAGGCGCGTTCCCCTTCGGGTCCTCGCCGCCGGACGCCGTGAGCGCGCCGATGCCGAGGGCGAGGCCGCCGACGAGCGCGACGCACACGGCGACGATCAGCCCGCGGGACGGCCCGTCCTGCGGCCCCGTGTGCGGCGCGCCCGGCGCCGCGCCCGCGCCCGGGGCGGGCGGGACGGGCGGGGCGGCCTGGAGCGGCTGCGGGGCCGCGTCGTACGCGGGGTACTCCGGACGGGACGACGCGGGCGCCGTGGGCGACACGGGCGGTCCGGGCGACGTGGAGTGCGCCGCGTTGGGGTGCCAGGGCGAGGTGTCCGAGGTCGGCGCCGGGGCGGCCGGGCGGGGGAGCGTCGGCGCGGGCCCGCGGGCGGTGGGCGCCCACTCCGGGACGGGCGGCGGGCCCGAGGTGTCGGGGAACGAGAGCCGCCCGCTCGCCGGGGCCGTTCCGCCGGTGTCGGAGAACGGCACCGGCCCGGCGCCCGTCGGGTGCGGCAGGGTGGACATGCCGCTGTGCGCCACGTCGGTGACGGGCAGGCCCAGTTCGGCCTGCACCTTCTGCAGGGCCTGCGCGAACTCGACCGCGCTGGCGAACCGCTGCTCGGGCGTCTTCGCCATCGCCCGTCCGATGACCTCCTGCACCTGCCGCGGCACGTCCGGGCGGGGGATGGCCGGGGGCGCGTCGTTCATGATGCGCAGCATGAGGAACGCGATGCCCTCGCCGGGCGGGCCCTTGAACGCGGGCCGGTCGGCGAGGAGCTGGTACAGGGTCGAGCCGAGCGAGTAGATGTCGGCGCCGACGCCGGGCTGCCCGCCCTGGAGGATCTCGGGCGCGGCGTGGTGCGGGGTGAACGCCTGGGTGTGGGTGGCGTCGAAGGAGTCGACCAGGCGCGCGATGCCGAAGTCGGCGAGCGCGGGCTCGCCGTACCGGGACAGCAGGACGTTCTGCGGTTTGACGTCGCGGTGCAGCACGTCCGTCTCGTGGGTGGCGGCGAGCGCGCCCGCCATCTTGACGCCGACGCGCAGCACCTCGGCGACGCCGAGCGGGCCCTCGCGGGCGAGCCGGTCGGACAGCGCGCCGTGCTCGAAGTACTCCATCGCGATGTACGGGCGGCCGGAGCGGGTCGTGCCGGTGTCGAGCACGGTCACGATGTTGGGGTGCCCCGACAGCCGTCCGGTGATCTTGCATTCGCGCTGGAAGCGCCGCATCGCGGCGTCGTCGACGGCGCTGACCGACAGCACCTTGAGGGCGACCATGCGGTCGAGGCGCTCCTGGTGCGCGCGGTACACGACGCTGAAGCCGCCCTCGCCGACCTGTTCCAGCACCCGGTAGCCCGGGACGTCCTCGGTCATGCGTCGGGGGATCCTTCTCGGTTGCGTTCACCGCGGCGGGGGCGCGGACGTCCGGGGCGTCCCCCGGAGATCCCCAGGGTAGTACGGGGAGGGGACGAAACGGGCGTGGTCGTTCTCGGTGCAGGGCGGGACGCCCGGGGCGCCGGAGCGTCCGGCGACTCGTCCTGAAATGCACGACATATTCTTTGGCCTTCGTCAGCGTTCTTCCAATTCGGCTCCGCGCCGGTCCGCGCGCCCCATAACCTCGGATCCGCGAACGGGGAAACGCATGGAGCGGAGTGGCGCGCCGTGATGGAAGATGTCCTGACGAATCCGGAGGCGGAATCGCCCGCGGCCAAATCGGCGTACGGCGACCTTGTCCGAATGGCGTATTTCGTTCTGCCGGGCCGGGGCAAGCGCGTCTACCGGCTGGCGATCGCCCGGCGGATCGTGGACGGCACCGCGCGCGGCGCCCGCGACCGTTCGGCGGCCGGGCTCGCCCGCCGCCGCACCCGCGTGCTGCGCCGCGCGATGCGGCCGTCCCGCCGGCTGCAGATCGGCCTCGGGCCCTGGCTGCGCGCGCTGCCCGCCCGGCTGCCCGATCCCGCGCTGACCGTCGCGCTCGCCAAGCTGGAGCCCGGCGTCCGCGTCGCCTACGTGCTCCTGCACATCGAGGGGATGCCGCGCTTCGCCGTCCGCGACCAGCTCATCGAGCTGCGGGTGCGCCGCCCCTGGCAGGTGATCGAGGCGGCCGACGCGGTCGAGGTGCCACCGTCGCGGCGGCCCGCGCGGTTCGAGCCGGTGCCGGTCCGGCCCGTCCGGAACCGGTCGGTGCTGCCGCTGGTGACGGCCGCCGCGCTCACCGCCGTCCTGGTCGGCGCGCTGGTGGTCACCGAGCGCCCGCCCCGGGCGCCCGCCCCGCCGCTGCGGCTCGTCACCGCCGCGCCGGACGCCTGGCGCGCCGTCCGGAGCCTGGACGCCTGGCCCGCGCGCGGCGACCTCGTCCGCGACCAGGTGTTCCTGCGGGAGGCCGCCACCGCCTGGGCCGCGGAGACCGGCGCGGACCGGCCCGGCGACGCCGCCCAGCTCCTCTACGCCGGGCGCGCCGCGGGCGGGCCGCTCGCAGTGATGCGCAGCGGCGCCCGCCTCGCCCGCTACACCCCGGCCGGGCTAGAGGTCCGCGCCGCCGGCGCCGACCCCGCCGCCCCGATCGCGCTGCCCGGGGACCGCTGGCTGCTCGCCCCCTGGGACGCCGCCCCCGAGACCCTCGACGGCGCGGCCCTGGCGGTCCGCGACGGCGTGACCGCGCCCGTCGCGCCCGCGACGCCCTGCGGCCGCGGCCCGCTGTTCCACGTCGGCTCCCGCACCGTCGGGGCCCTCGGCGGCCCGCGCGCGTCCGTCCTGGCCTACCGCTCGCCCGACCACCGGACGACCGACGCCGCGCCCCCGGAACGGCTCGGGCCCGCGGGCCGCGACTTCTGGGACCGGCTCGGCTGCCTCACCGCCGAGCGGGACCGGTCGGTCGCCGAGGCCGTCGCGTGGGACTTCTGGACCGGGCGGCTGCCGCACGGCGGGGGCCGCGCCGACTGGGCGTGCACCCGCCTGGCGTTCGCCGACGGGACCGGTTCGTCCGAGGCGATGCTCCTCACCCGGGACGAACGGATCCGGACGGGCGCCTGCGACGTGCGACGCCCGGTGAGCGGCACGTGGTGGACGGCGCCGGACGGTACCCGCCGCTACCTCGCCGCCGCCGCCCGCGGCCTCACCCCGCACGCGGACGGCGGGCTGCGCACCCGCACGGAGGGCCGGCTGCTCGTCGGCACCTCGCCCGACCCGGGCGGCGCCGTCCGGGTCACCGCCCGGGACCGCGACCGCTGACCCGCGTCAGCACACGCTTACGCCGATGGTGCACACTGGGAGGGACCGAACGACGTTCAGTGAAGGGGTCGCGAGATGGGCAAGGGTCCGCTCTCCGGAGTGCGGGTGATCGAGCTGGCCGGAATCGGCCCGGGTCCGTTCGCCGCGATGCTGCTGGCCGACCTCGGCGCCGAGGTGATCCGGGTGGAGCGCGCCTCGGCCGTCGGCGCCGGGATGGCCACCGACTTCACCAACCGCGGCAAGCGCTCCGTCGCGGTCGACCTCAAGTCCGACCGGGGCCGGGACGTCGTCCTGCGCCTCGTCGAGAAGGCGGACGTGCTGCTGGAGGGCTTCCGGCCGGGCGTCACCGAGCGCCTCGGCATCGGCCCCGACGCGTGCCTCGACCGCAACCCCGCCCTCGTCTACGGCCGGATGACCGGCTGGGGCCAGGACGGCCCCCTCGCGCAGAGCGCCGGCCACGACATCGGCTACATCGCCGTCACCGGCGCCCTGCACGCCATCGGCCGCGCCGGCGGCCCGCCGCAGGTCCCGATGAACCTCCTCGGCGACTTCGCGGGCGGCAGCATGTACCTCGTCGTCGGCGTCCTGTCGGCCCTGCTGGAGTCCCGGACGAGCGGCCGCGGCCAGGTCGTCGACGCCGCCATCGTCGACGGCACCGCGCACCTGTCCACGTTCATCCACGGCTTCCTCGCGGGCGGCATCTGGCAGGACCGCCGCGGCGTCAACATGCTCGACACCGGCGCCCCCTGGTACGACGTCTACGAGACGGCCGACGGCAAGCACATGGCGGTCGGCGCGATCGAGCCCCAGTTCTACGCGGAGTTCGTCCGCCTGCTCGGCCTCGACGGGGAGGACCTGCCCGGGCAGCACGACACCGCCCGCTGGCCCGACCTGCGCGACCGCTTCGCCACCGCCTTCAAGGCCCGCACCCGCGACGAGTGGGCCGAGGTCTTCCTCCCGAGCGACGCGTGCGTCGCGCCCGTCCTGTCGCTGGAGGAGGCGAAGGAGCACCCGTACAACACGTCCCGCGACGTGTTCCCGGAGCTCGGCGGCCACCGCCAGCCCGCCCCGGCCCCGCGCTTCTCCCGCACGCCCGCAGAGACCGACGGCGTGCCCGTCCTGCCCGGCGGCCAGACCCGCGACGTCCTCACCGACCTCGGCTTCGACGACGTCGACGCCCTCATCGAGTCCGGCGCCGTCGCCCAGGCGTGACCCGCGACGACGCCCGGCGGCCGAGGTGCCGCCGGGCGTCGGCGCGTCAGGCGCCGGCGCGGTTCACCGGCGCGTCCCCTCCAGCCGGTTCTCCACGGGGACGGGGGACGGCGGGGGCGTGCGGCGCGGCAGGGACAGCGCGACGGCCGTCGCGACGAGGAACAGTGCGGCGGCGACGGCGAGGCCCAGCGCATAGCCGTCGTTGACGGACGCCGCCGACGCGGGGTCGGCGACGCGTCCGGCGGCCACGGTGGCGAGGGCGCCGAGGCCGACGCAGCCGCCGAGCTGCCGGGAGCTGTTCAGCAGGCCCGACGCCGTGCCCGCCTCGCGCGGGGCGACGCCCGTCGTCGCGGCGGCGGCGACCGGTGCCAGCACCAGGCCGAGGCCGACGCTGGTGAGCACCGACGGGCCCAGCACGTCGGTGACGAACCCGCCGTCCGGGCTGATCAGCGCGAACCAGCCCAGGCCGGTGGCGGCCAGCAGCGTCCCGGGGACCAGGGACGCGCGCGGCGAGCGGGTCGCGCCGACGCGGGTCGCGAGCACCGTCCCGGCCACCACGCCGACGGTGAAGGGCAGGAACGCCGCGCCCGTCGCGGCGGCGCCCATCCCGAGCACCTCCTGCATGTACAGGGAGACGAAGTAGAACGCCGCGAACTGCCCGGCGGCGGCGAGGAACACCAGCACGTTCGCGCCCGCCACCCAGCGGCTCCGCAGCAGCCCGAGCCGGACGAGCGGTGACGCCGTCCGGGCCTCGGTGACCACGAAGCCCGCCAGCAGGGCCGCCGCGGCGGCCAGCGTGCCGAGGGTCGTCGCGGACGCCCACCCGGTGACGTCGGTGCGGACGACGCCGAACACCAGGAGGCCGGTGCCGCCGGTCGCGAGGACGGCGCCGAGGGCGTCCAGCCGCTCCCGCCGTCCGGTCCGCGCGTCGGCGGGGACGCCCGCGGGCACCAGCGCCAGGGCCGCCGCGACGATCGGCAGGTTGACGAGCATGACCCAGCGCCAGCCCGCGTACTCGGCGAGCAGCCCGCCCGCGAGGACGCCCAGCGCGCCGCCCGCCGCGTTCATCGCGCTCCACACGCCGAGCGCCCGCACGCGCTCGCGTCCCTCGGTGAAGGTCGTGGTGATCAGGGCGAGCGCGGCCGGGGCCGCGGCGGCGGCCGCCACGCCCTGCCCCGCCCGCGCGGCGACGAGCTGCCAGGGGGCCTGCGCGAGGCCCCCGAGCAGCGAGAACAGGGCGAAGGCCGCCAGCCCGGCGGCGAACAGGCGGCGCCGTCCGTACAGGTCGGCGAGCCGGCCGCCCAGCAGCAGGAACCCGCCGAAGGTCAGCGCGTAGGCGTGCACGACCCAGGACAGGCCGGCCTGCGCGAAGCCGAGGGACGCGCGGACGTCGGGCAGCGCGACGTTCATGAGGGCCATGTCCATGGCGAAGAGGAACTGGGCGACGGACGCCGCCGCCAGCACCACGCCGGGCCGCCCTCGCGAGTTTTTGTACATGTATAGAAAGTAGCTCCGGCGAGCCCCGGCCGTCCACCCCGAGCCGCCGGGGGAGCGGCTCAGACGTCCCGGCGGTGGACGGCGATCACGGTCACGAGCAGCGCGACGGCCGCCCATGCGCCGAACACGATCCATGCCTCGGTGATCGTGACGGGGTACGCCTCGACCGGGCGCATCCCTCCCTCCGCGCCCCCTGGCCGCATGTCGTGCGCCGGGTTCTCCACCAGCGCGGCCCACGCGCTGTAGGGCATCGCGTTGCCGATCTCCTTCACCCAGCGGTACGTGTCGCCCTCGAACAGCCGCGGCAGCAGGACGAGCACGCCGACGGCCGCGACGACGGTCCCGGCGGGATGCCGAACGAGCGCACCCAAGGCCATCCCCACCAGGGCGGACACGGGCGCGAGCAGCGCGGCCCCGGCCACGGCGCGCAGCGCGCCGGGCGCGCCGATCGGCAGGCCGATGCCCTCGGCGTCGTAGATCGCCTGGGTCAGGCCGAACGACGACGCCGCGACCAGCGTCCCGTAGACCGTCATGACGGCGGTCACCACGGCCGCCTTGGCCGCGACGACCGAACGGCGGGCGGGCACGGCCGCGAACGTCGTCCGGATCATGCCGCTGGAGTACTCGCCGACGATGGCGATGGCCCCGACGCTCGCCGCGACGACCATCAGGATCTGGTAGGCCTCCGGGACGAACGCCGCGTGCAGCGGGTCGATCCCGGTGCGCTGCTGCGCCGGATCCGCGCTGCTCGCGATCAGGTGGACGTTGGAGCGGGCGGAGTTGGCGCAGATCGCGATCGAGACGAGCGCGCCCACCGCGAAGACGCCGTAGGTGGAGCGCAGCGACCGCACCTTGATCCATTCGGCCGCGACCAGGTCGGTGAAGCGGGGCCGGGAGTCCGCGAGAGGCATGGCGGTCATCGGGACCCTCCCGCCCGGTACTCGGCCTTGTCCGCGGTCAGTTCCATGAACGCCTCCTCCAGCGAGGACCTCCGGGTGATGAGCTCGTGCAGCAGGACGCCGCGCCGGAAGGCGAGCTCGCTGATCCGAGAGGCGTCGAGCCCGGTCACCGTGCACGAACCGTCGCTCTCCCGGGTCACCGCGCCGCCCTCGGCGGCCAGCGCGGCCTCCAGCGCCGCGGGGTCGGGCGTGCGCACGGTCACGTTCCGCCGCGTGCCCCGCGCCGCGAACGCGGCCAGCGGCTCCGCCGCGATCAGCGCGCCCCGGCCGATGACGACCAGGTCGTCGGCGGTGTGCTCCATCTCGGACATCAAGTGGCTGGAGACGAGAACGGTCCGGCCCTCGGCGGCCAGCCGGTGGAACAGCCCCCGCACCCACCGGACGCCCTCGGGGTCCAGGCCGTTCAGCGGCTCGTCGAACAGCAGCACGGGCGGCTCCCCCAGGAGCGCGCCGGCGATCCCGAGCCGCTGTTTCATCCCCAGGGAGAAGCCGCCGATCCGCCGCCGCGCCGCGTCCGCCAGGCCCACCTCCGCCAGCACCTCGTCCACCCGGCGGCGCGGAATGCCGTTGCCGCGGGCCAGCGCGGACAGATGCGCGAGGGCGCTGCGGCCGCCGTGCACGTCGCCCGCGTCCAGCAACGCGCCGACGTGCCGCAGTCCGCGCGCCCGGTCGCGGAACGGGACGCCGTCCACGGTGACGGTCCCGCCGCTGGGCGCGATCAGGCCGAGGATCATCCGCAGCGTGGTGGTCTTCCCGGCGCCGTTCGGCCCCAGGAATCCGGTCACGACACCGGGGCGCACCGTGAAGCTCAACCCGTTCACGGCGACGGTGCGGCCGTACCGTCTAGTCAGTTCTCTCGCTTCGATCACCCGTCCACGCTGCCCCGGCGGGCGCCGCCGGCGCATCGGCCCGGCGGCTGCCTCCATGCCGACCACGGGTGTACGACCCCGGGCCAATGCGGCGAAGCGGCGAGGCGGCTTACGATCACGGGCATGGACGTCGCGCGCGTGCGGAGCCTGCCTCCGGGCATCTGGACGGGCCTGGCCTGGTGCGCGGGCTCGGCGTACTCGCTCACCAGGGGCATCCGGCTGCCGGGCGAGGCGCGGCCCTTCCGCGCGCTGTCCTACGATCACCTCTCGGCGACGCACTGGGCGTTCGTGCTGGCGGCCGCCGTCCTGGCGCTCGCGGGGGCGGTACTGCTGCGCCGCCGGCCGCTCATCGCGCTGTCGCTGCTGCTGGCCGGTTCGGCGTTCACGGCGATGGCGCTGACCTCGACCGAGATCACGTTCGCGCAGTTCCTGGCGGCCGAGGTCGCCCTGGCCCACATCGCGGCGACGCGCCCGCAGCGCACCGCGCTGGCGGCCGCGAGCCTGGCGGTCGGTACGCTCACCGGGTACGCGGCCGTGCGGCTGCTGCTCGGCTTCCCCATCGGCACCTCCGCCGAGCTGATCGTCGCGCTGACGGCCGTCATCGCCTGGCTGGCCGGCACCTGGCTGCGGCAGAGCCGGGACGGCGCCCGCGCGCGGCACGCGCAGGCCGTGACGGCCGAGCGGTTGCGGATCGCGCGCGAACTGCACGACTCGGTGGCGCACAGCATGGGCATCATCGCGATCCAGGCCGGCGCGGCGAAGCTGGTCATCGACACCCGGCCCGCCGGCGCCCGCGAGGCGCTGGGCGCCATCGAGACCGCGAGCCGGGAGACGCTCGCGAGCCTGCGGCACATGCTCGGCGCGCTCCGCCGGGCGGAGCCGGTGACGGCCGCGCCCGCCCCGGGCCTGGCCGACCTCGACCGGCTCGCCGCGGCGGCGGCGGCCGCGGGCGTCCGCGTCGACCTGACATGGCGCGGCCCGCGGTGCCCGCTGCCCGCCGAGATCGACCGGTCGGCGTACCGCATCGTGCAGGAGGCGGTGACCAACGTGATGCGCCACTCCGGCGGCGGCCGGTGCCGGGTGTCGATCGAGCACGCCCGCGACGGGCTGGCGATCGAGGTCGTCGACCCGGGCCCCGGCCCGCGGCGGCCCGGCGCCGGGTACGGCATCGCCGGGATGCGCGAGCGGGTCGGGCTGCTGGACGGCGATTTCACCGCCGGGCCGCGCCCCGGGGGCGGCTTCCGGGTCGCCGCCCGGCTTCCGGTGGGTGCGCCATGACCGTACGGATCGTCCTCGCCGACGACCAGCCCCTGGTCCGGTCCGGGTTGCGCATGGTCATCGCCGACGCGCCCGGTCTCGAGGTCGTGGGCGAGGCCGGGGACGGCGCGGAGGCCGTCCGGACGGCCCGCGACCTGCGGCCCGACGTCGTGATCATGGACATTCGGATGCCCGGCACGGACGGCATCGAGGCCACCCGGACCATCACCGCGGACCCGGACGGCGCCCGCGTGGTCGTGCTGACCACGTTCGACGAGGACGAGCACGTCTTCGGCGCGCTGCGCGCCGGAGCGTCCGGCTTCCTGGTCAAGGACATGGCGCTGACCGACATCCTGGCGGCGGTCCGGGTGGTCGCGGCCGGCGACGGCCTGATCGCGCCGAGCGTCACCCGCCGCCTGATCGAGGAGTTCGCCCGGCGCCCCGGCCCGTCCCCGGCGCCGCGCCGCACGACCGGCGGCATCACCGACCGTGAACGCGAGGTGCTCACCCTGGTCGGCGGCGGCCTGACCAACGCCGAGATCGCCGCCCGGCTCTTCATCAGCGTGGCCACGGTCAAGGCGTACGTCACCCGGCTGCTGGCCAAGCTGGACGCCCGCGATCGGGTCCAGCTGGTGATCATCGCTTACGAGCTCGGCCTGGTGGCGCCGTCGCGATGACGGCGGCGGCCCGGCCCGGCCCGGGCGCGGGGCCGGATGGGCGATGATGGGGGGATGCCGCAACCGTCCGCGCAGCGCAAGGGCAGGCCGCCGCGCTTCTCGCGCGCGGAGATCGTCGAGACCGCCCGCCGGATCGTGGACGCCGAGGGCGTCGACCGGCTGACCATGCGCCGGCTGGCTCAGGAGATCGGCGGCACGCCGATGGCGCTCTACCACCACGTGCGCGACAAGGAGCAGCTGCTCGTCCTGCTGCTGGACGACTACGCGGCGCGCAACCTGCACCGGCCCGACTTGCCGGACGACCCGCGCGAACGGGTGGTCGTCGTGGCGGCCGCCATCCGCCGGACGCTCGCGTCCTGCCCCTGGATCGTCGAGGTGCTCACCGCCGACGACCTGATGTCGCAGGAGGCGCTCTGGTTCGTCGAGCAGATCATGGACAGCCTGATCGAGTGCGGCCTCACGCCCGAGGAGGCCGTGTACGGCTACCGGGCCGTCTGGTACTACACCGCCGGCGAGATGATCGTCCGCGCGGCGGGGGAGCGGCGGCGCGCGTCCGACGACCGACCCACCTACCGGGAGCGGGTGTTCGCGGACGTCGACGCCGCCGAGCTGCCCCGCGTCGCGGGGGTCGCGGGGCGCTGGGCGGAGCTGACCGCCGAGGACACCTACCTCGACGGCCTCCGCGCCCTGGTCGGCGGCCTCGTCGCCGGGGCCCGCTGAGCGGCGGCCGGGTCAGAGCCCGAGGCGCTTCGCCACGATCTCGTTCATGATCTCGTTCGTGCCGCCGCCGATGCCGAGGATGCGCGCGTCCCGGTAGTGCCGCTCGACCTCCGACTCGCGCATGTAGCCCATGCCGCCGTGCAGCTGGACGGCCTCGTGCACGACGTGCTCGCACGCGTAGACGGCCGTGTTCTTCGCGTACGCCGTCTCGGTCAGGACGTCCTCGCCCGCCGCGTACCGTTCGGCGACCGAGCGCGTGTACGCGCGGGCCACCTCGACCTGCCGCGCCATCTCGGCGATCTTGTGCCGGACGAGCTGCCGCGACGACAGCGGACGGCCGAACGTCTCGCGCTCGCGCACCCAGCCGAGCGTCAGGTCGAGGCAGCGCTGCGCGGTCGCGTACGCCTGCACGGCCAGCGACAGCCGTTCGGCGACGAAGTTCTGCACGATCTGCAGGAACCCGCCGTTCTCCGCGCCCACGAGGTTCGCCGCCGGGACGCGCACGTCGTCGAACGACAGCTCGGCCGTGTCGGAGCAGAGCCACCCCATCTTGCGCAGCGGCCTCGACACCCCGAACCCGGGCGAGCCCTTCTCGATCACCAGCAGCGAGATGCCCTCGAAACCCGGCCCGCCGGTCCGGACGGCCGTGGTGACGAAGTCGGCCCGCACCCCGGAGGTGATGAACAGCTTCGCCCCGTTCACCACGTACGCGTCGCCGTCGCGCACCGCCGTCGTCCGGATGCCCGCGACGTCCGAGCCGGTGCCGGGTTCGGTGATGCCGAGCGCGCCGATCATCTCCCCGGCCAGCACCGGCCGCGCGAACCGTCCGATGAGGTCCCCGTTCCCGGACGCGATGATGTGCGGCAGCGCGATCCCGTGCGTGAACAGGGACGCGACGAGCCCGCTCGACCCGCCCGACGCGATGATCTCCTCCGTCACCACCAGCGGGTCGAGGACGTCCCCGCCCGACCCGCCCGCCGCCTCCGGGAACCCGGCGCCGAGCAGCCCCGCCCCGGCGGCCCGCGCGTGCAGGTCGCGCGGCAGCTCCCCGGCGTCCTCCCACTCGGCCAGGTGCGGGACGATCTCCTTGGCGGTGAAGTCGCGGACGAGCTCGCGCAGCGCCGTGCGTTCGGGGGTGTTCCAGATGCTCATCGCGCCTCCAGCCGGTAGAACTGGACTCGGAATCTAACAGGCGTCAGCCGGCGGCGGGCACCGGGGCCCGCAGGCCGGGCGCCAGGGCCAGCGTGGTCGCGATCGAGGCCGCCGCCAGGACGGCCATCGCGGTCGCGGGAGACGTGAACTCGGCGATCGTCCCGGCCAGCGTCGCGCTGACGCCCTGCAGGGTCATCATCCCCGAGGAGTGCAGGCCGAGCGCCTGCCCGTGGACGTCGTCCGGCGTGAGCGCCAGCAGCCGGTCCTGGATCAGCAGCGTGGACCCGTACCCGACCGACGCGACCAGCACGGCGGCGCCCGCCACCGCGACGGCCGGGTCGAGCGCGAACACCAGGTACGGCACGCCCAGCAGGAGCAGCAGCGGCACCGCCAGCCGGGCCCGCCACGCCTGCGGCACGAACCGTCCCGTCAGGATGTCGCCCGCCAGCATCCCCACGGCCGTGAGCGCCAGCAGCCACCCCGCGTGCTCGGGCGAGAAGGGGACGAGCACCGCCTCGCACCCCACGATCAGCCCGTTCGGCAGCCACATCGCCAGGTACGCGTAGCGCCGGGGCCGCGACGACCACAGCATCGCGTTGCCCCGCCACGTCTCGGCGACCGACGGCCGCCCCTGCGCGCGCGGCGCCCGGGCCGCGAGCCGCGCCAGGGCGACGGCCGCCGCCAGCAGGTTCAGCCCCGCCGCCGCGAGCAGCGCGCCCCGCGCCGAGATCGCCGCCACCAGGACGCCGCCCAGCGCGAACCCCGCGATCTGCATGACCCCGTTCGCCGCGTTCAGCACCGATCGTCCGATCAGGTACCCGTCCGGCGGCAGGATCTGGCTGAGCAGCCCGTACCGGACGCCGCTGAGCACCGCGCCGATCAGGCCGAGCCCGAGCACCACGGCGAACACCGCCCACAGCGGCGCCCCCGGGAGCGCCAGCGCGGCGGTGCCGAGGCCGGACACCGCCAGCAGCCAGGCCAGCGCGCCCCGGGGCGGCAGCCGGTCCGCCGCCGACAGCAGCGCCACGGCCCCCACCACGTGCGCGAACGCCGGACCGAACATGCCGAGCGCCGCCAGCAGCGGCGACCCGGTGGACTCGTAGACGAGCACGCTCAGCGCCAGCCCGCCGACCGTCAGCGCGGCGGACTGCGCCGACGAGACCGCGAACAGGGGCGTGAATTCAGGCGAGCGGAACAGTTCCCGGTACGTACGCACGAGGGACGAGTTGATCAAGTCGCGGGCGTTCCCGCAACCGGTTTCGCTCAGGACGGCTCGTCGAGCCCGGCGGCGATCGGGTCCAGGTACGCCGGGCCCGGGACGCCCTTCCTGCGCAGCGCCAGCCCGGTGAGGCACTCGAAGATCGCCTTGCGGGCGTTCATCGCGGTGGTGTTGCCCGGGTCCAGGTACGGCGCCACCTCCACGACCTCGATGCCGGCCACCGGGGTCTCGTGGCAGATGCGGCGCAGCGCGGGCAGCAGCTCGCGCGGGGTCAGGCCGGGCGGTTCGGGCGTCCCCGTGCCCGGCGCGTACGCCGGGTCGAGCACGTCGATGTCGATCGACAGGTACAGGTGCTCGGGGCCGTCCAGCGCCTCGGCGATCGCCTTCTCCAGGACGGCGGCGAAGCCGATCCGGTCGATCTCCGCCATGAAGTGCGACCGCATGCCGTGCGCGCGCATCCACGCCAGCAGCTCGTCGTCCGGCATGAGCACCGACCGGAGCCCCACCTGCACGAAGTTGCGGCCCGGGACGTGCTCGTCCTCGATGAGCCGCCGGATGGGCGTCGCGTGGGAGGCGAGGTGCCCGTGCACGGACTCGGCGCAGTCGGCGTGCGCGTCGAAGTGGACGACCCCCACCGAGCCCGGACCGTGGACGTCGGCGATCGCCGCGGCGTCCGGCCACAGGATGGAGTGGTCCCCGCCCAGGACGACGGGCACGGCCCCGGTCTCGGCGATCTCCCGGACGACGCCGCGGATCGGCTCCATGGACGCGTCCACGCTCAGCGGGTCGACGGCCGCGTCGCCGTAGTCGACGACCGTGAGCTCGTCGAACGGGTTGGTCCTGGTGTCGGACTCCATCAGCGCCGCCGGCGTGTGCGCCATGATCCACTCGCTCGAGCGGATCGCCCGCGGCCCGAACGCCGCCCCGCGGTGCCCGGTCCCCATGTCGACCGGGGCGCCCACCACGGCGACGTCCACGCCGCCGGCCCGCAGGTCTTCGGGCGTCAGGCACAGGGGCAGGCCGAGGAACGTCGCGATCCCCGAGTACGCGGGAACGTGCCGGTACCGCTGCACGTTGATCGGCCCCGGCTCCCGACGCGGGAACTCCGACGGGTCGACCCGATCCCCTTGCCCGCCCGGTGGTCGAGTACCCATGCTCCCTCCCCGCCGCGTCCCATGCCCGCGCGGAACGGGGCCTAACGCGCGTAGTCGCTCCGCCCCCGGGCGGGCGGACCTCGCTCGCCTCAGAAGGGATGGCCGTACGGGTGTTCGCGCATCCGGTCGTAGATCCGTCGCAGCCACGGACGGCGAACCTCGGGCAGCCGCGCCAGCGTGCGGAGGAAGACCTCCCGATCGGGCCGGAACGGCCATCCGGGCAGCAGCGGCGGCGACTCGTCGCGGCGGACGCCGTCCGGCAGCCCGCCCGTGACGGGCACGGGCACCCGGTCGTCCCCGAACGCCAGATACCGCCACACGCGAAAGTCCAGCGGCACCGCATCCGGCGTCCCGGGCGGCTCCCAGATCGCGCCCGTCCGCGGGTGCGCCGGCACCAAGGCGATGTCGCCGTCGGGGCCGGGGAGCCCCGGCCCGGCCAGGGCGAGGGTCTTCGGCCGGACGTCCCGCGGGAGCAGCGTGTCGAGGGCGTGGCGGAACGCGTCGGCGATCGGCCCGTCCGGGACGGTCACCGGCGCACCGGTCGAGGCCGCCGGCAGGCGGGCCAGCGCAGCGCCCACCGCCGCCTCCCACAGCGGGCTCCAGAACCCCGGCGGTTCGACCGGCGGCGTCCCCGCGTACTCCCCGGACAGCGCCTCCCATCCGGCGACCGGGGCAGCCGGACGAACGCCGGGCAGCCGGCGCACCGTCCGTGGATCGAGCCGGATCGCCTGCCAGAACGAGCAGTCGTCGATCCGCGTCGCCACCGCCAGTTCGCACCCGGCGCACGCGAGGTTCGGGCCGTCCCGGCCGTCCAGTCCCAGGCAGTAGCCGTCGCACCTGTCGGGGATCAGCACGGTGCCGCGGACGTCGCCCGGCGCGATCACCACCGCGCCCGGCGGGCCGAAGGACAGGGCGGGCACCGGGGCGTACACGCCGCGCGCCGCCGCCTCGTCCGGGTCGATCTCGCTCCAGCGCCGCCACGGAGGCCCGGAGGGCTCGGGGTCCACCGCGTAGGTGCCCGGGTCCATGAGCGCGGGGAGGAGGTCATGGCCGTAGCGGCCGTGCGCGAGAACGGGAAGCGCGACCTCCGACAGCGGCGCGGTCAGGACGGCGCCGCACCCGGCGCACGCGAACACCGTCATGCGTCCTCCTCGATGGACGCATCATCGGGGTCCGCGGGACGGCGCCGCCACGGGTTTTCGCGGCCGGCGCGGCGGCCCGGGCGTGCGAACGCCCCGCGGGGCCGGGGCCTCGCGGGGCGTTCGGGGCGGTGGGTCAGGCGGTCGCCTCGGCGACCGCGTCGGCCCAGACGGCGAGGGCGTCGTCGATCTGCTCCTCGTTCACCACCAGCGGCGGGATCAGCCGGACGACGTTGCCGTGCGCGCCGCACGTCAGCAGCAGGAGGCCGCGGTCGGCGGCGGCGCGGTGGGCGCGCTGGGCGGTCGCGGCGTCGGGCTCGCCGTCGGCGGTGGTGAACTCGCCGGCCTGCATGAGGCCGAGGCCGCGGACGTCGCCGATGACCGGGTGGTCGGCGGCGACCTTGCGCAGGCCGTCGTTCAGCCGGGCGCCGAGGCGGGCCGCGTTGGCGACGAGGTCCTCGTCGCGGATGACCTCCAGGGTCGCGAGCGCGGCGGCGCACGACACCGCGTTGCCGCCGTAGGTGCCGCCCTGCGAGCCCGGCCACGCCTTCTCCATGATCGCGGCGGGCGCGGCGATCGCCGAGAGCGGGAAGCCGCTGGCCAGGCCCTTCGCGGTGATGAGGACGTCGGGGCGCATGGCGCTGTGCTCGTGGCCCCAGAACTTCCCGGTGCGGCCGTAGCCGGTCTGGACCTCGTCGACGATGAGGAGCGCGCCGTGCCGGTCGGCCCGCTCGCGGAGCCCCTCTAGGAACGCGGGCGGCGCCGGGATGTAGCCGCCCTCGCCGAGGACCGGCTCGACGACGAACGCGGCGGTGTCGGCGGCGGGCGAGGTCGTCGCGAGGACGTAGTCGAGCTCGCGGAGCGCGAACCGGACGGCCTCGTCCTCGTCCCACCCGTACCGGTAGGCCTGCGGGAACGGGGCCACGACGGCGCCGGGCATCAGCGGGCCGATCCCGGCGCGGAACTTGGTGCCGGCGGTGGTGAGCGCGGCGGCGCCCATGGTGCGGCCGTGGAACGAGCCGTGGAAGACGACGATGTTCTGCCGTCCGGTGGCGTGCCGGGCGAGCCGGATGGACGCCTCGACGGCCTCGCTGCCGGAGTTGAGGAAGAACACCGAGTCGAGACCGGACGGCAGGACGTCGCCGAGCGCCTCGACGAGGCGCAGGAGCGGCCGGTGCATGACCGTCGTGTACTGCCCGTGGATCAGCGTGGCCACCTGCTCCTGGGCGGCCGCGACCACGCGCGGGTGGCAGTGGCCGGTGTTGGTGACGCCGATGCCCGCGGTGAAGTCCAGGTACCGGCGGCCGTCGCCGTCGTAGAGGTACACGCCCTCGCCGCGCTCGGCCAGGACGGGGGTCGCCTGCTTCAGCAGAGGTGACAGCGTCGCCATCGGAGCCCCTCTCGGTAGATTGTCGACAATCGACAGCCTAGGCCACCGCACCCCTCCGGGCGGAGGGGGAGGGGCCATGAATGTGGCCGTGGGGCCAGTCTTTACCCGGTTTCCTTGCGCAGCCTCTCGATGGAGTCGGTCATGTGCTCCTCGATGAGGCGCAGCAGCCGCTCCTCCTCCCCGTCGCCGATGGCGTCGACGATGCGCCGGTGCTCCTCGACGAGGTCGTCCGGCTCGGGGTAGGTGTCCTGGAGGGCGTTGAGGCACATCCGCGTCTCGACGAGCAGGGTGTGCGCCATCCGCTCGAGCCGCTGGCTGCCGGACGCGCTCACCAGCACCTCGTGGAAGGCCTGGTCGGCGTCGCTCATCTTCACGCGGTCGCGCTCGCGCGCGGCCTCGACCAGGCCCTCCAGGGCGTCGGTGAGCCGGGCGACGGCCTCGCCCCGGTTCCGCTCCATGATCAGTTTCCCGGCGGCGCGCTCGATCGCGAGCCGCGCCAGGTACACGTCCTCGACGTCGCCCTCGTCCAGCGTGATCACGAACAGCCCCCGGTGCGGCTCGCTGACCAGCAGGCCCTCCTGGACGAGCCGCTGCATCGCCTCCCGCAGCGGCCCGCGGCTGATGCCCAGCCGGGCGGCCAGCTCGGCCTCGCCCAGCTGGTCGCCCGGCTCGAGCGAGCCGTACATGATCGCGGCACGGAGTTCGTCGGAGACGAGTTCCACCGTGGACTTGCGGGGGACTGGTTCAAGCTCGCCCAATCGGCTCATGGGAGGTCACCTTTCGTCAGAGCCTCCAGGCCGGACGTCCGGGAACCGCTTCGGGAACGGGCGCGGCGAACAGCCGGCCGAAGCCGGTGCGCGGCCGGAACCCGCCGGAGGGCGACGCGCCGCCCGCGAGCCGGAGGCCCTCCCAGACGCTGACCTGGTTGGCCGTAAGGACCGGTTTGCCGACCCGTGCCTCCAGCTCGTCGAGCCAGGACACGGTGTGCAGCGCGGTGTCGGGCACCAGCACCGCCTCGGCGTCCGGGTGATCGTTGGCCGCGACGAAGGCGAGGACCTCCTCGCGGCCGAGGGTGCCGACCTCGGCGGCGGTGACGATGCCCTTGCAGGACAGCGACACCACCGTCACGCCGGCGCGCCCGAGGAAGTCGCCGAACTTCTCGGCGACGTCCTCGGGGTAGGTCGCGGCGACCGCGACCCGGGTGAGGCCCAGGGCGCGGGCCGCGTTCACGAAGGCGAACGACGTGCTGGACGCCGGCATCCCGGCGGCCCGCGCGACGCCCGCGACCTGCTGTTCGGCGCCTTCCCAGCCGAAGACGAAACTGCCGCTGGTGCAGGCCCACACGGCCGCGGCCACGTCCAGCTCCCGGAGCTTGCTCGCGCCGGTGGCGAGGACGTCCGGGCCGCCGACGTCGAGGAGGGCGTCCACGCGGTGGGCGTCCTCGCGCATCAGCGTGTGCACGACGGGCAGGCGGACGTCGCCGAGGGCGGCCTCGATGGCCGGGTAGTCGTCCTCGGCGCTGTGGCCCGGATAGAGGAAACCGGCGCTCAGTTCGGTTCGCGACATTGTCGACAATCCTACTCTCGAGGGTCTTCCGGGTCAGGCGGCGGTCGGGCTGCCGAACTGCACCAGCGACTGCCCGGCGCCGTTCGCGGACCGGCCCATCGCGCGCAGGGCGGAGCACATCGTGACCTGGTTGGAGGTGAGCACCGGCTTGCCGATCATCTGCTCCAGCGGCGCGATGATGTCGTAGGTCGGCACGTTGGTGCAGCTGATGAACACGGCCTCGGCGTCCGGCCGGTCGACCGCGGACACCGCGCTGACGACCTCGCCGTAGCCGACCTTCCAGATGTGGCTGAGCAGGCCCATCCCCACCGACGACACCACCTCCACGCCGTGCTCGCCGAGGAACGACACGAGCCGGTCGGTGACCGTGTCGATGTACGGCGTCACGACCGCGACGCGGCGGACGTTCAGCATCCGCAGCGACTCGACCAGCGCGCCGGACGTCGTCGCCGCCGCGGGCGCGCCCGCCGCCAGCATCGTCTCGTGCAGGGTCTCCTCGCCCGCGCGGCCCCGGATGAAGCTGCCGGACGCGCAGGCGAACGCGACCGCGAGCGGTTCGGGCGCCAGCACGTCGCGGACCGCCTGCCGGACGATCGAGTGGTCCGACAGCGCGGACGCCATCTCGACCGTCACCGGGACGGGCACGTACGGCAGCCGGGTCATGAACAGCGACACGTCGTCGGGCGTCCAGCGCCACAGCTCGCGGTCGAGCGCGAAGTCGAAGGGCGCGACCACGCCGATCCCCTGCTGGGCGAGCAGTTCGGGACCGACGACCAGCGTGGGGTCGAATGTCATCTGCGCGGCCACCGCTCTAACCCTCGTGCCGGCGGTAGACGAGCCGCTCGCCGACGCCGCCGGAGCGCCAGACGTCGTTGCACGCCTCGGCCATCCGGTCGAGGCCGTCGATGATCGTCGCGTAGACGTTCCCCGGCACCCAGCCGACGTCCCCGTTCAGCAGCAGGTTGTTGCGGCCGTAGAAGATCGCCAGGTCGATGACGCCGGGCAGTTCGTGGATGTTCTTCTCCTCCTTGAACTTCCGGTCGAGCATCCCGCCCGGGAAGGAGAAGAGGACGACGTCGCCCGGGATGGGGGTGACGGTGGGGTTCTCCTGGCCGATCTCCTCGTCCGAGAAGTACTCGACCATCGTGTAGACCTCGTTGCGCGCGTACTTGGCGTGGTACGCGTCGCCGCCTTGCGGCAGGGCGCGCCACACGGCCTCGCAGGTGCGCGGCGCGTCCTTCTCCAGGAGCTCCGCGACGCACGAGACGCCGCGACGCTCGAGGGAGATGGTCATCAGCTTGGGCATGCCGGGCCTCCCCGTGGAACAGGGGTGGGCGAGAGCGTCGCCACCCGAAAGGACTCTTGCTCTTGCGTTAGAGCGCTCTGGGATCCGTCCTGGCCATGCTTGGGCAGCGGTTGCGACGGTCTTGCAGCACGATCAGCGCGGTCGGTGGGCCGATCGTCGGCCGCGCTGATTGTTGACAATCCTACGAAGCCTTCCTAGCGTGTCAATGCCTCCCCGAGTTGCCATCACGTAAACTCCCGGAACCCCGAAAGCAGAGCCGATGCAGCAGCCTTCGCCCGCAGCCGGTGCACCGCCCGTGGTGGCGGTGCTGACGGGGGACGCCGCGCCGTCCGGGATGGCGGACGTGGAGAGCCGGGCGGACGTCCGGTACGTGCGCGCACCCGACCTCGCCGCCGCCGTTCCGGAGGCCGACGTGGTCTTCGTCTGGGATTTCCTCTCCGACGCCCTCGCCTCGGCGTGGCCGGAGGGGGACGGCGCCCGGACGCCGCGCTGGGTGCACATCGCGAGCGCGGGCGTCGACCGGATGATGTTCCCGGGGCTGATCGAGAGTGACACCGTCCTCACCAACTCGCGAGGCGTGTTCGACGAGCCGATCGCCGAGTACGTTCTCGGGCTGGTGCTGTCGTTCGCGAAGGACCTGCACGGGACGGTCCGGTTGCAGGCGGAGCGGCGCTGGCGGCACCGGGAGACCGAGCGGATCACCGGCCGCCGCGCGCTCGTCGTCGGGACCGGCCCGATCGGCCGCGCCATCGCGCGGCGGCTGGCCGCCTGCGGGTTGCGGGTGAGCGGCGCGGGCCGCACCGCCCGCACCGGCGACCCCGACTTCGGCGACGTGCACGCCGCCGCCGAGCTGGCCGGGCCGCTCGCCGAGGCCGACTACGTCGTGCTCGCCGCGCCCCTCACCGCGCAGACCCGCGGCATGATCGACGCGGCCGCGCTGGCGCGGATGCGGCCGTCGGCGCGGCTCATCAACGTGGGCCGCGGCGCGCTGGTCGTCCAGGACGACCTGGTGGCGGCGCTGCGGGACGGGCGGATCGCGGGCGCGGCCCTCGACGTGTTCGAGGAGGAGCCGCTCCCGGAGAAGTCCCCGCTGTGGGACCTGCCGAACGTGATCGTGTCGCCGCACATGTCGGGCGACACGGTGGGCTGGCGGGACGAGCTGGTCGAGCTGTTCGTCGAGAACTTCGACCGCTTCGCGACCGGCCGGCCGCTGCGCAACGTCGTGGACAAGCGACTCGGCTACGTGGGGACGGGCTCCCCGCGCCGGCCGGAGGGGGTAGAACGATGACGGACCCGGCCGACCTGACCGCAGCCGAGCTGATCGAGGGGTACCGGGCGGGCGCGCTGTCCCCGGTGGAGGCGGCGCAGGCCGTCCTCGCCCGCATCGAGCGGGACGATCCGCGCCTCAACGCGTACTGCCTGGTGGACCCGGACACGACCCTCGGGATGGCGCGGGCGTCCGCCGAGCGGTGGCGGCGCGGCACGACGCTCGGCCCGCTGGACGGCGTGCCGGTCTCGATCAAGGACGTGCTGCTCACCGAGGGCTGGCCGACGCTGCGCGGCTCCACGACGATCGACCCGTCCGGCCCGTGGACCGAAGACGCCCCGTCGGTGGCGCGGCTGCGCGCGCAGGGCGCGGTGTTCGCGGGGAAGACCACCACGCCGGAGTTCGCGTGGAAGGGCGTCACCGACTCGCCGCTGACCGGCGTCACCCGCAACCCCGCCGACCCGTCGCGGACGGCCGGCGGGTCGTCCGGCGGCGCGGCGGCGGCCGTCGCGGCGGGCATGGCGCCGCTCGCGCTCGGCACCGACGGCGGCGGCTCGGTCCGCATCCCGGCCAGCTTCACCGGCACGTTCACGATCAAGCCGACGTACGGGCGGATCCCGCACTACCCGGCGAGCCCGTTCGGGACGCTCGCGCACGTCGGGCCGATGACCCGGACCGTCGGGGACGCGGAGCTCCTGCTGGACGCGGTGTGCGGCCCGGACGCCCGCGACTGGTCGGCGCTCGCGCCGCCGGCGGCCCCGTTCCGGCTTCCCCCGGCGGAGCGGGAGCCGGACCTGACCGGCCTGCGCGTCGCCTACAGCCCGGCGCTCGGGTTCGCGACGGTCGATCCGGAGGTCGCGGCGCTCGTCGCGGCGGCCGCCGAGACTTTCGCCGAGCTGGGCGCGAAGGTCGAGGAGGCCGACCCCGGCTTCGGCGACCCCGTCGCGGAGTTCGAGGTGCTGTGGTTCGCCGGGGCCGCCAAGGTCGTCGAGCATCTGACGCCCGAGCGGTTCGCGGCCCTCGACCCGGGGCTGCGGGAGATCTGCGAGCAGGGCGCCCGGTACTCGGCGCTGGACTACCTCGCCGCGACCGCCCGCCGGATGGAGCTGGGCCGGATCATGGGCCTGTTCCACGAGCGCTACGACCTGCTCCTCACCCCGACGATGCCGATCCCGGCGTTCGAGGCGGGCGTGGAGGTCCCGGCCGGGTCGCCGTCCCCGCGCTGGACGGGCTGGACGCCGTTCACCTACCCGTTCAACATGACGCAGCAGCCCGCCGCGAGCGTCCCGTGCGGGACGACCGCGGCCGGGCTGCCGGTCGGGCTGCAGGTCGTCGGCGCCCGCCACGCCGACGCCCTGGTGATGCGGGCCTGCGCCGCGTTCGAGGCGGCCCGCCCCTGGCGGTCCTGACGCCGCACCCGGCGGCCGGGCCGGGCGTCAGGGCCGGTCGAAGGCGATCACCGCGCGGCCCCGGTGCGTGCCCGCGTCCATCGCGGCCAGCACGCCGGGCGCCTCGTCGAGCGTGATCGGCGTGACGTCCGGGACGATGCCGTGCGCGGCGGCGAACGCGAGGGTGTCGCGCAGGTCGTGCGGGGACCCCGACGGGCTGCCCATGACGCGCCGCCGGTGCAGGACGAGCGAGACGGGCGGCACCGACGCCTCGGCGCCGTCGAAGCCGAGGAACAGCAGCGTCCCGTCCGGGCGCAGCCCCTCGAACGCGGCCAGCGCCGCCGCGGTGCTCGGCGCCGTGTTCATGATCAGGTCCGCGCCGCCCCAGGCCCGCAGGGCCTCGGCCGGGTCCTGCTCGTCGGTCGCGACGTACAGTTCGGCGCCGAGGGCCAGGGCGTCCGCCTCGGCGCGCCGCGACCGGGACACGACGGCGACGCGGGCGCCGATCGCCGTCGCGAACCGGACGGCGAGCGTCCCGACGCCGCCGGTGCCGAGCACGGCGACCTTCGACCCGGCGGCGGCGTCGCCCTGCCGGAGCCCGTTGAACGCGGTGATCCCGGCGCACATCAGCGGTGCGGCGGCGACCGGGTCGAGGCCCTCGGGGAGCGGGGTGACGAACCCGGCGCGGGCGACGAAGTACTCGGCGTACCCGCCGTCCCGGTTGACGCCCGTGACGTGCTTCGGGCCGCCGATGCACAGGATCTGGTCGCCGCGGACGCAGTTGTCGCAGCGCCCGCAGGAGTCGTGGATCCAGGCGGCGCCGACCGGGGTGCCGGGCGCGGGCCAGTACACCCCGTCGCCGAGCGCCTCGACGACGCCGGTGATCTCGTGGCCGGGAACCGTCGGGAACGTCCCGAACGGGTAGTGGCCGTGGAGGTGGTTGACCTCGGAGAAGCACATCCCGCACGCGGTGACCCGGACGAGGATCTCGCCGGGGCCGGGCGCGGGCACGTCGCGCTCGACGATCTCCAGCGGCTTGCCCGGTGCGGTGAGAACGGCGCTGCGCATGGCTGCGCTCCCTTCGTCGTTGCGGTGGCGGCCGCGCCGACCGCCGCTAACGACGATATAGCAAGTCGTGTAGCTCTGCTATAGGAGTGATGCGGTGCCGATGCGCGTTCGCGCACGTCACACGTCCATATCGGTGCTCGCAAAATTTCTGTAGCATCGTTGTTGTGACTGTGCAGAAGGACGTCGACGCCCGGGAGCGGATCCTGCGGGCGGCCGCGCGGCTGGTCGCCGAGTCGGGCGGCGACGCCGTCTCGACCCGGGCCGTCTGCGCCGCCGCCGGGGTCGGGGCCCCGACCCTCTACCACCACTTCGGCGACAAGCAGGGCCTGCTCGACGCCGTCGCCGCCTACGGGTTCGAGCGGTACCTGGCGGGCAAACGCGCGCAGCCCCGCACCGGCGACCCGGTCGACGACCTGCTGCACGGGTGGGACCTGCACCTCGAGTTCGGCCTGGCGAACCCGGAGCTGTACACGCTCATGTACGGGACGGCCCGCCGTCCGCCCGCGGCCGTCGAGGCGCACGAGATCCTGCTCGGGCTCGTGGGCGCCGTCGCCCGCGCGGGACGGCTGCGGCTGCCGGTCGAGGTCGCCGCCCGCATGATCCACGCCGCGGGGACGGGCGTGGTGCTGGCGCTGATCTCCGGGGAGGCCGACCGCGACCTGCCCGCACGCATGCGCGACGCCCTGCTCGGCACGCTGATCGTCCCCGCCGCGTCGCGGGACGGTGCGTCCGGTGGCCCGGACGGTACCGGGGACGGCGCCCGGGACGCCGCCGGGACAGGAGGCGCGGCCGCCCTCGCCGTCGCGCTCCGCGCCGCGCTCGCCGACGAGCCCGCCCCCGGCCTCACCGCGACCGAGAGCGCGCTGCTGGGGGAGTGGCTCGACCGGATCGCCGACGGATCCCGGGCGTCCGCCGACCGCGACGGGCGCTAGTCCTCGAGTTCCTTGCGGTCCTTCTTCTTCCTGCCCTTGCGGGCGCGGCGCTTGACCTCGACGCCGCCCCAGAACGCGAAACCCTTGACGACGACCCGGGGCGCGCCCGGCTCGCCGGGACCGCTCGCGCGCCCGTCGAACCCGCCCATGATGCCGAGGCCGCGGACGTGCACGGCGAGGTCGTCCGGCACGATCACCTCCGCGCCGCCCATGATCGCCCACGCGTGGATCGTCAGTTCCCCGTCGGTGAACCGCGCCTCGCGCAGGTCGATCTTGCCGCCGCCCCAGAAGCAGAACGTGAAGAACGACCGGGGCGCGTTCCACACCCCCGACCGGCGGAAGCCGCTCAGCACCCCGATGCCCGTCTTCCACGACGGCGCGTCCGGAAGCGGCCGGTAGTCGACGGCCCCGTCCGGCGCGGGCGCGGGCGCGGTGGTCCCGGTCGCCGGCAGGTCGCGGGTGATGGGCTCCAGCTCCGCGTACGTCCGCGCGGAGTACACCGCCTCCAGCCGCTCGCCGAGCTCCTCGAGCGTCAGCCGACCCTCACCGGCGGCGTCCCGCAGCAGGTCCGCGGCCCGGTCCCGGTCGGCGTCGGACGCGCGCATCTCCGGCGTCGCGGGCGGCCGGGAACGATCGGGAAGGTTCGTCATGGAGCCAGCCTAATCCGCCCGGGACCCCCGCGGGCAGGGTCAATCCGCGCGCCGCTCCAGCCGGACGACCACCGACTTCGACGTCGGCGTGTTGCTGATCTCGGCGGTGCTGTCGAGCGGCACCAGCACGTTCGTCTCCGGGAAGTACGCCGCCGCGCAGCCGGGCGCGGTCGGGTAGCCGACGATCCGGAACTCCGGCGCGCGCCGCTCGGTCCCGTCGGTCCATTCGGACACGAGGTCGACCAGGGCGCCGTCCGCGAGACCGAGCTTGGCCAGGTCGGACGGGTTGACGAACACGACGCGGCGTCCGGCCTTGATGCCCCGGTACCGGTCGTCCAGCCCGTAGACGGTGGTGTTGTACTGGTCGTGGCTGCGGACGGTCTGCAGCAGCAGCCGCCCCTCCGGGACGCGCAGCACCTCCAGCTCGTTGACGGTGAGGTTCGCCTTGCCGGTCGCGGTAGGGAAGCGGCGCTCGTCGCGCGGCGCGTGCGGCAGGACGAACCCGCCCGGTGCGCGCACGCGGGCGTTGTAGTCGGCGAACCCGGGCACCACCCGGGACACGTGGTCGCGGACGACGTCGTAGTCGCGCTCCATCGCCGCCCAGTCGACGACCGAGGCGGGCAGCGCCGCGCGGGCCAGCCGGCACACGATCGCGACCTCCGACAGCAGGTGCTCCGACGCGGGCGCGAGCCGGCCCCGGGACGCGTGCACCATGCCCATCGAGTCCTCGACGGACACGAACTGCGGGCCGGACTCCTGCACGTCGCGCTCGGTCCGGCCGAGCGTCGGCAGGATCAGCGCGTACTCGCCGGTCACCGCGTGCGAGCGGTTCAGCTTCGTCGAGACGTGCGCGGTCAGCCGGCAGTTCCGCAGCGCCGCCTCGGTGACGGCCGAGTCGGGCGTGGCGCGGACGAAGTTGCCGCCCATCCCGAAGAACACCTTCGCCGCGCCGTCCCGCATCGCGCGGATCGCGTCGACGGTGTCGAGGCCGTGCTCGCGCGGCGGCGCGAACCCGAACTCGGCCTCCAGCGCGTCCAGGAAGGCGGGCGCGGGCTTCTCGTAGATGCCCATCGTGCGGTCGCCCTGCACGTTGGAGTGGCCGCGGACGGGGCAGACGCCCGCGCCGGGGCGGCCCACGTTGCCGCGCAGCAGCAGGAAGTTGACGACCTCGCGGATCGTCGGCACCGAGTTGCGGTGCTGGGTGAGGCCCATCGCCCAGCACACCACGATCCGCTCCGCGGACAGTACGTCCCCGAGCGTCGCGGCGATCTCGCCGCGGGTCAGCCCGGTCGCCTCCAGGACGTCGTCCCAGTCGAGGCCGCGGACGTGCTTCTCGAACGCCTCGAAGCCGTGCGTGTGCGCGTCGAGGAACGCGCGGTCGATCGCGCCGGGCGCGTCCGACTCCAGCAGCAGCCGGTTGAGGGCCTGGAAGAGCGCGAGGTCGCCGTTCAGCCGGATCTGCAGGAAGCGGTCGGCGAGCGCGGTGCCCCGGCCGGTGACGCCGGACGGCCGCTGCGGGTTCTTGAACCGCATCAGCCCCGCCTCCGGCAGCGGGTTGACGGCGACGATCCGCGCGCCGCCCTTCTTGGCGCGTTCCAGCGCCGACAGCATCCGCGGGTGGTTCGTCCCCGGATTCTGCCCGACGACGAAGATCAGGTCGGCCTCGTGCAGGTCCTCCAGCAGCACCGAGCCCTTGCCGACGCCGAGCGTCTCGGTCAGCGCGGACCCGGACGACTCGTGGCACATGTTGCTGCAGTCGGGCATGTTGTTCGTGCCGAACTCGCGGGCGAACAGCTGGTAGGCGAACGCCGCCTCGTTGCTCGTCCGTCCCGAGGTGTAGAAGACGGCCTCGTCGGGCGAGCCGAGGGCGTTCAGTTCGGACGCCAGCAGCGCGAAGGCGTCGTCCCAGCTCACGGGCTCGTAGTGGGCGGCGCCGGGGCGCCTGATCATCGGTTCGGTCAGCCGGCCCTGCTGCCCGAGCCAGTGGTCGGACCGCTCGGCCAGTTCGTCGACCGTGTGCGCGGCGAAGAACTCGCGGGTGATCCGCCGCGTCGTGGCCTCCTCGGCGACGGCCTTCGCGCCGTTCTCGCAGAACTCCGCGACGTGCCGCTCGTCGCCCTCCGGCCAGGCGCACCCGGGGCAGTCGAACCCCCGCTTCTGGTTGACGCGCAGCAGCGTCAGCGCCGTCCGCCCGGCGCCCATCTGGTCGTAGGACTGGCGGAGCGCGGCCGCCACCCCGGGCACGCCCGCCGCCCACGTCTTCGGCTTCGACACCTGCAGCCCGGCGTCATCGAAGTCGCCGGTGGGGGCCTTGCGGCTCATGGTCACATCCTCGTCGGGGTCGGCGCTGTGACCTTCCACTGTCGCACGGAACCGCGCCCCGGGGACGCCCGGACTCCGGCAGACGGAAAAAGCTCAGATCGCGCGCCGCGCGGTCACTGCGGCGGCCCCTCCGCCAGCCGGACGTCCGCGGCGACGATCCCGCCGCCCGGGCGCGCCCACTCGATGCGGACGACGTCCCCCGGGTGGCGGCGCAGCATCAGCCCGGTCAGCGCGGACGGCGAGTCGACGCCCTGCCCCCCGAACGTGACGATCGCCGCGCCGACCGGGATCCCGGCGGCGTCGGCGGGGCCGCCCGGGACGACCTCGACGACGCGGGCGCCCGGCTCCGTCCCGTTGCTCCGCACCATCACGCCCAGCATCGCCGTCTCGCCGATGTGCACGGTCGCGGACGCCTCCCCGCGCCGGATCTGCGCGGCGATCTCCAGCGCCCGGTCCGCCGGGATGGCGTAGCCGCGCGGTTTCTCGCCGTCCGGCGAGCGCGCCGACAGCGCGGCCGACGCGGCGGTGTTGACCCCGATCACCCGGCCCGCGGAGTTCAGCAGCGG
Source organism: Spirillospora sp. NPDC052242 (assembly GCF_040679555.1). Lineage (NCBI taxonomy): Bacteria > Bacillati > Actinomycetota > Actinomycetes > Streptosporangiales > Thermomonosporaceae > Spirillospora > Spirillospora sp. NPDC052242. The sequence continues at coordinate 19,059 of NZ_JBFAUZ010000039.1, read as the reverse complement.
ACCGCCGGAGTCGCCCGGCTTGATCGGCGCGCTCACCTCGATCATCCCGGCGAGCCGCTCGACGCTGCCGTCGCTGTCGTCCCGCGCGGTGACCGTCTGCCCCAGCGCGGTGACGTGCCCGGTGACCACGCTCGGCTCGCCGCCGTCGCCGCCCGCGTTACCGACGGCGGTGACCGGGTCGCCGATCGCGACCGTGGACACCGGCGCGAACCGCGCGGCCGGCAGCCCGGTCGCGCCGGTCAGCCGGATCACCGCGATGTCCTGGGAGGTGTCGTACCCGACGACCCGCGCCCGGTAGGTGCGGTCGTTGTCGGTGTCGGTGCCCTCGATCCCGGTGGCGCCCTGGATGACGTGGCTGTTGGTCAGCACGAAGCCCGAGGCGTCCAGCACGATGCCGGTCCCGGCGGCCCGGGTGCTCTCCAGGCCCCGCACCGCCGTGATGTTGACGACGCCCGGCTGCCGCTCGGCGAAGTCCGTCCGTTCGGGGGCGACCTCCGTCGCGGTGACGGGCGGGACGGCGGTCTCGGTCTCCTCGCCCGGCAGGCGGCAGGACGGGACGAGCAGGGCCAGCAGTGCGAGCAGCACCGGCGGCAGCACGGCACGGAGTCCGCGACGTCCGTGTCCGCGACGTCCGGGGAGTTCGCTCACTGGGCCCCTCCTCACCCCTTTCCACCCATAATTCCCGATCCCCGGTGATTAGTCCCCGGCCGAGTTGACCCCGGCTGTGCCTAACGGTTATCTATAAGCCTCGACGGAGGGGGGCCGATGCAGGACATCGTCCTGGCGCTGCTGGCCAAGGAACCCGCGCACGGGTACGAGCTGCGCGCGCGCCTGCGCGACGCGCTCGGCCCGCTCGGCGAGGACCTGAACGCGGGCCAGGTGTACGTGACGCTGCGGCGGCTGGAGAAGGCCGGGCTCGTGGAGACCCGCGTGGTCGGCCAGTCCGACCGTCCCGACCGCAAGGTCCACGACCTCACCCCGGCGGGCCGCGAGCGCGTCGCCGCGTGGCTCGCCGAGCCCGCCTGGGAGCGCACCGCGCCCACCGAGTTCCACCTCAAGCTCGTCGCGGCCCGCGCCGCCCGCCTCGCCGACCCCGTCGAGATCGTCGACGCCCAGCGCCGCGACCTGCTGCGCCGCCTCGCCGGCGTGCAGCGCGCCGCGCTCGCCGAACCGCCCGGGAGCCGCGCCGCGCTCCTGCTGGAGGGCGCCGTGCTGCGCCTGCAGGCCGACCTCCGCTGGCTCGACGCCTGCGCGACCCACTGGACGAAGGAAGCCGAGTGAACGAGTACGTGATCAGCGCGCGGGGGCTGTGCCGGCACCACGGGTCCGGGCCCGCGCTCGTCCGGGCCGTGGACGGCGTCGGGCTGGACGTCGCGGCCGGCGAGACCGTCGGCGTCGTGGGCCCGAGCGGCTGCGGGAAATCGACGCTCCTGCACCTGCTCGGCGGCCTCGACCGTCCGGACGCGGGCGAGATCCGCCTCGCCGGGCGCCGCATCGACCGGCTCTCCGAGGCCGCCGCGGCGCGGATGCGGCGCGATCGCGTCGGCTTCGTGTTCCAGGCGTTCCACCTGGTCGACGAGCTGACCGCCGTGGAGAACGTGGAGCTGCCCGCGCTGCTCGCGGGGGCGTCCCGGCGCACCGCCCGCCGCCGCGCGGCGCACCTGCTCGAGCGCGTCGGGCTGTCCGACCGCGCCGGGCACCTGCCGAGCGCGCTGTCCGGCGGGCAGCGGCAGCGGGTCGCGGTCGCGCGGGCCCTGGTGAACGACCCGCCGCTGCTGCTGGCCGACGAGCCCACCGGCAACCTCGACAGCGCGGCCGCCGCCGACGTCCTGCGGCTGTTCGCCGCGCTGCGCGCCGAGGGCCGCACGCTGGTCGTCGTCACGCACGACTCCCGCATCGCCGGAACCGCCGACCGGCTGATCACCATGCGGGACGGCGCGTTCGTCGACCAGACGATCCTCACCGGGCGGACCGGCGGCCTCGGCTCGCTGTCCGGGCTCGTCTGATGGCCGCGCCGACCGGCCGCGCCGCGCTCGTCCTGCGGCTGGCGCTGCGCGACCTGCGCCGCCGCCCCGCGCAGGCGCTCCTGCTGCTGGTGGCGATCGCCGCCACCGCCGCGACCCTCACGCTCGGCCTGCTCGTCCGGGGCGCGGCCGACGATCCGTGGGAGCGCACCCGCGCCGCGACCGCGGGCCCCGACGCGGTCGCCGCCGCACCGGACCCGGCCGCCCTCGCGGCGCTCGCCCGCGAGCCGGGCGTCGCCGCGGCGGGACGCCCCTTCCCGACCCTCTCGACCACGCTGCGGGCCGGGGACGTCGAGGTCCAGGCGGTCGTGCACGCCCGCGACCCCGCCCCCGCGCACCCCGCCCGCCCGGACGCCACCGACGGCACCGGCGGCCGTTCGGCGGCGGGGTCGCCGGGGGAGCCCGGCGGGCTCGACCGGCCGTACGTGACGGACGGCCGGTGGGCGGCGCCCGGGACGGCCGTGGTGGAGCGGGCGTTCGCCGAGGCGCTGGGCGTCCGGCCGGGCGACGCGATCGTCGTCGGGGGCCGCCGCCTGCCCGTCGCGGGCATCGCCGTCACGACCGGCCGCGCCCCCTACCCGTCGTCCGCCCCCGGCCTCGTCTGGACGACCCGCGCCGACGCCGCCCGGCTGGACGCGCGGGAGCGGACCTGGACGATGCCGCTGCGGCTCACCGACCCCGCCGCCGCGCCCGCGTTCGCCGCGGCGCACGGCTGCCCCGCGCCCGGAGCGGGGGACTGCGGCGTGCCCGCCTCCCGGGCGGCGCGCGTGGTGGCGGCGCAGGACATCGCCGCGTACGCGACCGCGGAGCTGCGGCTCGCAGACCGGGCGCTGCTCGCCGGGACGTGGGCGCTGGCCATCCTCGCCGGGCTGTGCGTCGCGCTGCTGGTCGGCGGGCGGCTCGCCGAGCAGGGCCGCCGCGCCGGGCTGCTGAAGGCCGCCGGCGCGACGCCCGCGCAGGTCGGCGCCGTCCTGCTGGCCGAGCACCTGGTGATCGCGTTCGCCGCCGGGGTCGCCGGGCTCCTCGCGGGCTGGGCCGCGTCGCCGCTGCTGACCGGGCCGAACGCGGGCCTGCTCGGCGCCGCGACCGCGCCCGTCCCGACGCCGGGCGTGGTCGCGGCCGTGCTGCTCGCGGCGCTGGCGGTCACCGCCGCGTCGACGGCCGTCCCGGCGCTGCGCGGCGCCCGGGTCCGGACGGCGCGCGCGCTGCACGAACCGGTGCGCGGGCCGGGCCGCCGTCCCCGGCTGGTCGGGCTGTCCGCGGGCCTGCCCGTCCCGCTGCTGCTGGGCGTGCGGATCGCCGCGCGGCGCCCCCGCCGCACGGTCCTCGCCGCCGCGAGCACCGCGGTCACCGCCGCGATGCTGGTCGCGGCGCTCGCCATGCGGCGGCAGGTCGACGCCGAGGACGCGGGCGCGGCCGGCCCCGCGTTCGTCCCGGGCGCCGGGAACCCGGTGACGGAGCGGGTCGGGCAGATCATGCTGGTGCTGTCGCTGGCGCTGCTGCTCCTCGCGGCGGTCAACGCCGTCCTCACCGCCTGGACGACCGCGCTCGACACCTCCCGCACCGCCGCGCTCGCCCGCGCGGTCGGCGCGACGCCCCGGCAGGTCGCGTCCGGGCTGGCCGCCGCGCAGCTCCTGCCGGCGTCCGTCGCGGCGGTCGCCGGGATCCCGCTGGGCCTGCTGGTGCACCGGGCCGCGCTCGCCCTCGGCGGCGGCGGGTCCGCCGCCGTGGACGTCCCCGCGCCGCTGCTCGCGGCCGTCGTCCCCGGCGTGCTCGTCGCGGTCGCGCTGCTCGCGGCCGTCCCGGCGCGGCGGGCCGCGCACCGCCCGGTCGCGCGGGTCCTGTGAGCGTCAGGGGGAGAAGTAGCGGCGCGGGTTCTCCACGAGCATCTGGTCGAGCTGCGCGTCGGTGACGCCGCGGGCGCGCAGCGCGGGCAGGACGTCGTCGCTGATGTGCCGGTAGTTCCAGTTCGGCGCCATGCCGCGCAGCAGGTCGGGGTCGGGGCCGAACCAGTCGATGAAGCAGCTCGCGTCGTGGCTCAGCACCATCCGGTCGGCGTAGCCGCGCTCGCACATCGCGACGACCGTGCTCACCCGGTCGGCGGTCGAGTTGATCACGTCGAGGCCGAACCGGTCCATGCCGAGGATCGCGCCGGTGTCGGCGAGCTCGCTCAGGTAGTCGAGGTCGTTGCTGTCGCCCGCGTGCCCGATCACCACCTTCGCCAGGTCGGCGCCCTCCTCGCGCAGCACCCGCACCACCTCGCGCCCGGCGTGGATCGAGCTCTCGGTGTGGACGGTGATCGGCGCGCCCGTCTCGCGGTGCGCGCCCGCGACCGCCCGCAGCACCCGCTCGACGCCGGGCGTGAGGCCGGGGGCGTCCACCGCGCACTTGAGGAACGCGGCCCGCACCCCGGTGTCGCCGATGCCCTGCGTCAGGTCCCGGACGAAGTCGGCGATCATCGGCTCGGGGCCGCCGAGCAGCGTGCCCGGGCCCCGGTGGTGGAACTGGAACGGCAGGTCGTTGTAGGTGTAGATGCCGGTCGCGGCGATGATGTTGAGCTCGGGCACCCGCTCGGCGATCCGCGCGATCCGCGGGATGTAGCGGCCGAGGCCCCACACGGTCGGGTCGGCGATGGTGGTGATGCCCCGCTCCACGAGCTGCCGCAGCTTGCGGACGGCGTCGTCGGCCTTCTCGTCCTCGTCCCACCAGTCGCCCGCGCCGTAGTTCTCGACGTGCTCAGTGCTCAGCACGAACACGTGCTCGTGCATGAACGTGCGGCCGAGCGCGCCGACGTCGACGGGGCCGCGGACGGTCTGGACTTCGGCCATGCGAACTACCTCCGAACATGCACCGGGGTGCATACCGACCGGTCGGTTTCTGGCAAGCTAGGACGCGGGACGCGGCCGCGTCAATGCCCTACCCCAGCGGAGGTGCGCAGGTGACCGACGTCGAACGCCCGGACGTCCGGCCCGTGCGGGAGAGCCCGGTGGAGCGGCGGATCCTCGCCGCGGCACTGCGGCTGTTCGCCGAACGCGGGTTCGACGGGACGTCCGTGCAGGGGATCGTGGAGGCCGCGGCCGTCACCAAGGGCGCCCTCTACCACTACTTCGACTCCAAGGACGACCTGCTCTACGAGATCTACCACTCGCTGATCGCCCGGCAGCTCGCCGACCTCGACCGGGTGCTGGCCGAGCGGCCCCCGCCGCGCGAGGCCGTCCGCGCCGTCCTGACCGGGCTGATCCGCAGCACCGCCGAGCACATCGACGAGGCGAAGGTGTTCAGCCGCGAGATGCACCGGCTCGACCATGGCCGGATGCGGTCGGTGCGGGCGCAGCGGCGCCGCTACCACGTGACGTTCCGCGGACTGGTCGAGCAGGGGCAGCGCGAGGGCGTCTTCGCGCGCACCACCCCCGCCGAGACCGTCACGATCGTCGCGCTGGGCATGGTCAACCAGATGCCCGCGTGGTGGAGGGCGGACGGCCCGAAGCCGGCCGAGGCGCTCGCCGACGAGGTCGCCGGGTTCGTCCTCGCCGCCCTGGAGAACGGGACCGCTCAGCCGCCGGCGGGCTGACGGGACCGCGCGGCGAGGGCGACGGCGGCGGCCAGCACCGCCAGCACCGCGATGGACACCGCCATCGGGACGGCGGTGTCCTCGCCGCCGATCCCCGCGAGCGGCCCGGCGGCGCCGCCCAGCGTGAACTGCCCGACGCCGAGCAGCGCGGACGCGCTCCCGGCGATCCGCGGCGCACGTCCCCACAGCGCCAGCGCGGTCGCGTTCGGCAGGACGAGCCCCTGCCCGGACGCGACGAGGAACATGCCGGGCAGCGCCCACGCCGCGCCCAGTCCGGCGGCGACCGCGAGCAGCAGCAGCGCCGCGCCCGCGACGACGATGCCGAGGCCGATCGCGAGCAGCCGTCCCAGCGGCACCCGCCCGGCGAGCCGCCCGCCGACCTGCCCGGCCGCGACGATGCCGACCGAGTTCACGCCGAACGCGATGCTGAACCCCTGCGGCGACATGCCGTAGACGTCCTGCAGGACGAACGGCGACCCGGAGATGTACACGAACATCGCGGCGAACGACAGCCCGACCGTCAGCACGTACCCGACGAAGGGGCGGTCGGTGAGCAGCGCCCGGAACGTGCGCAGGGTCGCGCGGACGCCGCCGGTCTGCCGCTCCCCGGCGGGCAGCGTCTCCCGCAGGCCGAGCAGCGCCGCGAGGAACAGCAGCACCCCGACGCCGGACAGCACGGCGAACACGCCCGGCCACGGCACGAGCCGCAGCAGCTGCCCGCCCGCGACCGGCGCCATGATGGGCGCGATCCCGCTGATCAGCATCAGCATCGAGAAGAACCGGGCGGCCGCGACGCCGTCGTACAGGTCGCGGACGATCGCGCGGGCGATCACGATCCCGGCGGCCCCGGCGGCGCCCTGCACGAACCGCGCCCCGATCAGCGTCCCGACGGTCGGCGCGACGGCGCACAGCAGCGACGCGATCGTGTAGATCGCCATCCCGGCGAGCAGCGGGCGTCGGCGGCCGAGCGCGTCGCTCAGCGGACCCGCCACGGCCTGCCCGAGCGCGAGCCCCACCAGGCAGGCGGTCAGCGTGAGCTGCGTCGGGACCGCGCCGGTCGCCAGGTCGTCGGCCACCTCGGGCAGCGCGGGCAGGTACAGGTCGGTCGACAGCGGCGCGATGGCGGTGAGCGCGCCGAGCACGGCGATCAGCCCGAACCGGGCACCGGGCCTGGACGGCGCGGACGGCGCGGTGCCGTCGAGCGCGGTGCCGGATCCGGTGGGCGCGGGGTGCCCGGAGTGCGCGGCGGGGGCGGCGGGCGCGGCGTGATCGGCCGAGGCCGCCTGACCGGCGGGCGGGGTGGCGTCGGGGGACCGGGGGGACTGGGTCATGGGGGTGCTCCGTGAACGGCCTGCGCCCGGCCGCGGGTGCGCGGCCGGGCGGTGCGGACTCCGGGGTGGGGACCCCGCGGGACTCAGACGGCGGTGACGACCTGGTCGAACTCCAGACGCCCGTTGCGGTCGAACCACGCGTCCGGGCCGGGCCGGCCGACGTTGACGATCGCGATGGCGCGCAGGTTGCCGCCCGCGAGGAACTCCTTCTCGACGGCCTCGGCGTTGAAGCCCGCCATCGGCCCGGCGGCGAGCCCGGCGGCGCGGACCCCGAGGATGAGGTAGCCGAGCTGGACGGTCGCGTTGAACCGCGCCATCCCGGCGCGGCCCGGGTTCGCGGCGAGCCGCTCGCGGGCGTCCGGAACGTGCCAGATGGACGGCATGTGCTCGTGGAAGTCCTCGTCCGCGGCGGCGATCAGCGAGATCGGCGCGGCCGCGGTCTTCGCGCGGTTCCCCTCCGCCATCAGCGGGAGCAGGCGCTCCTTCGCCGCCGCGCTGCGCACCGCCACGATCCGCAGCGGCTGGGCGTTCATCGCGGTCGGCGCCCACTTCACCAGCTCGTAGATCGCGCGGAGCTGCTCGTCGGTCACCGGCTTGGACGTGAACGTGTTCGCCGTGCGTGCCTCGCGGAACAGCAGGTCCTGGGCGTCCTCGGCCAGGGCGAGGAGGCCGTCGGGCGCGATCGCGGTCATCGTGCAGCCTTTCGTCGGAAGAGAGGTTCCGCAGGGTGCAACGAGATGACCGTCCGTTATCTGCCGCGTCAGGCAGTGGGGTGCGTCACATCCAGAACGGCGGGGGAGCCAGCATCGTCAGGTCCGAGAGCCGCTGCGCCGCCGCGACGACCGCGCCCGTCACCGTCCCGACCGTCAGCAGCGACAGCCCGCCCAGCACCGCCAGCCGTCCCAGCCGGTACCCGGCCGGGACGCGCTCGGCGCCGCGCCCCCGCACCGGCCAGGGCGCCCGCAGCGGCGCCGTCCCCGGCGGCTCCGGATCCGCCGCCGCGACCGGCGCGCCGTCCGCCGCGGCGCCCGGCGCGAGCCCCGCCGCCCACGTCAGCAGATCCGCGACGTCGGCCGGTTCGGCGCCCAGCCCGGACGCGAAGTAGCGGACCCGCCCCGCGACCTGCTCGAGCGTCCGCACGGTGTTGCCGAGCCCGACGCCCGCGAGCCACTCGCGCACGCCGCCGTCCAGGCCGCGGCCGATCTCGGTGCGGGCCAGCAGGTCGGTCTTGGTGACCACCACCGCGACGCGCTTCTGCCGGCCCCGGTCGGGACGCGACCGCAGCTCGTTCAGCACCCGCTGCAGCGTGTCGGCCGGATCCTCGTCCGACGACGCCGCCGCCCGGTCGACCAGTTCCCGCTCCTTCCCGGTCAGCGCCCGCCGCACCTGCGGGAGCGCGAACGGGTCCACGACGAACACGAGCGCCTCGCCGTGGTCGAGGTACCGCAGCGACTCGACCTCCGTCGCACCCGTGTAGTGCTCGCCCGCCGGGTCGAACAGGTACATGATCCGCCGCGCGCGTCCCGGCAGGTCCACGTCCACCATCGTCGCCAGCGGCAGCTCCGGGCCCGTCTTCGCGAGCCGCCCGCCCCGCTGGAACTCCCGGATCGCCGCCGCGTACGCCTCCGCGTGCCGCCGCTCCACGAACGACAGCCGCCCCCCGGCCGCGTGGGCGCGCGCGTGCAGCGCCCGGATGCCCAGCACCATGAACGTCGTCTTCCCCGCCGCCGGGCCCCCGACGAACGGCAGCGGCTCCACCCGCACCCGTCCGATCCGCTCCGGCAGCCGCCCGCCGCAGTGCGGGCAGTACGCCGCCAGCCGGAACCGGCCGAGCGGCACCGTCGTCGGCAGCCGCGCCCCGCACCGGCACACGTGCCGGAACGCGCCCGCCGCGCCCGGCGCCAGCCGCGGATGCCGCGCCCCGCACCCCGGGCACTCGTACTCCGGCAGCGCGATCCGCTCGTAACAGAACGGATGCGGGCACGTCTGCAGGATCCGCCCGTACGTCATGAACCCGCGCTCGACCGCCGCGAGCACCAGCACGCACGCGAGCCAGCCGACCAGCCCCACCGCCGCGACGACCCCGTACATCACCGTCAGCGCCAGCACGAACACCGCCGCCGGGACGGCCGCCGCCGCGATCCCCGCGCACAGGGCGAGCCAGAACGGGAACGCGAAGAACCCCCACGGCCCGCCGAGCAGCAGCGTCCGGGTCAGCCACGCGACCGTCCGCGACGCCGTCGTCCACACCCGCGGCACGACCGTCCGGGTGATCGTCCACCAGTCCCGCCACACCTGCACCAGCAGGTAGTTGCGGTACGCGACGTCCGGGGCCGCGACCGGCGACGGCCCCTTCAACGTCGACGGCGCCAGCGTGCGGCACGCGTGCAGGTAGTACAGCCCGAGCGCCGCGCCCCCCGCCACCACCAGCGTCACGGGGAACAGCACCGGGAACACGTACACGAACCCGAGGAACATCACCGCGGCCCACACCGCGAACAGGATCAGCACCAGGACGCCCTGCACCCGGTCACCTCCCCTCGGCGATCAGCTCGCGGAGCGCGGGCCGCAGTTCCGGCGCGCGCCCCAGGTACGCGTCGAGCTGCCGGCCCGCGAGCCACCGGCCCGCGGCCGCCCGCGCCCACGCCTCCAGGCCCGGTTCCCGCACGTCCCGCCCCCGCAGCCGCAGCACGACCTCCACCAGCTCGTTCCGCTGCTCGATCTCCGCGCCCCGCAGCGGCGCCCGTCCCGCCCGCGCCCGCGCCGGCAGCGCGTCCGTCCAGCAGCCCGCGAGCCGCGCCCGCACGCCCGCGTCCAGCGCCGCCAGCAGCGCCGCACGGAACTTCGGCGGGCGCCGGCACAGCCGCCGCGCGGCCCCGCCGAACGCCGCGTCCGCCAGCCGCTCGGCCGCGCCCGCCCCGACGAGCGCCGTCAGGGCCTTCGCCGCGGCCCCGGGCCGGTCGGCGGTCACCGCGTCCGCGTGCGCCCGCACCACCGCCGCGTCCCCGGCCGCCGCCCCGCCCGGCAGGACCGCCTCCACCCGCGCCGCGAGCCGCAGCACCCCGGCGTCGGTGAACGCGCCCTCCGCCAGCCGCCCGAACGTCCGCCGCGGCAGTACGGCCAGCGCCGGATACCCGCCCACAACGGCCTGGTGCTCATCGAGCAGCGCCGTGCACTCCGCCACCGAAGGCGGCGCCCCCCAGACCTCCCCGAACGCCGCGTCCAAGTCCCCGCTCGACACGCCCCCGACCGCCACCGTCCCCCGCGCCCGGCCCGCGCCCGCCCGGGCGCCATCGTCGCCGGGAGCGGTGTCGGCCAGGTCGAGCAGGGCGGTGGTGATCTCCAGGCGATGGGCGGGGGCGCGGCGGGCCACGGACGTCAGGACCCGGACGGCCACGTGCGGGACGGCGCGCAGCCGGCCGAGGTGCTCGTAAAGCGAGTCGCACAGGTCGGGGGCGAGGTCGCCGCCGTTCGCGTCCGCCAGGCCCGTGAGGACGCCGTCGACCAGGGCGCCGCGGAGGTCGCCGGGGCAGGCCGGAAGCGCCGTCGCGAGATCGCGGGCGCCGCGCCGGACGCACCCGGCCGCCGCGTCCGCCAGCTCGTCCGGCCCGACCGGCACCCCCGCCCGCGCCGCCACGCTCGCCACGGCCGCGACCTCGCCCAAGTCCGGCGCCGCCGCGAGCGCCGCCGGAATCCGGGTGCCCAACTCCGCCCGCCCGTCCGCTGGGTCTGGTGCTTGCGCGGGGGGTGGGGCGGGGGTGAGGGGGTCGTGGGGGTGGGTGGGCATGTGGGGGCGGGCGGCGGGGTCGGAGAGGGCCAGCATGGCGACGCGCAGGTCGCACTCGCGGGCCAGCTCGGGGACGTCCGCCGCGTCGGCGGCCGCGCGGATCGCGACGGCCAGGTCGAGGGACATGGACGGGACGCGCGGCAGCAGGTCCCGCCACGTCCAGTCGGGCAGGGCGGGGCGCCGGGCGGTGAGGAGGGCCGCGAGGGCGCGCTCCTCGTCGGCCGTGACCGGCGCGTCCGGGCGGCAGAGGGCGAGCAGGACGGCGGCGGGCCCGGCGCCGAGGCCGTCGAGCTCGGCGAGTTCGGCGAGCGCGTCGAGGCCCGCGAAGTCGGCGTCGCGCCAGCAGCGGGTGACGGTGCGGGCCAGCCGGGAGGCCGGGGCGTCCGGGACGCCCTCGCGCAGATCGACGGCCAGGGCGTGGGACGCGTGCTGCCGGACGTCCGTCCAGACGTCGGGCGTCGTGCCCACGAGGTGCTGGGCGGCGCGCTGCGGGTCGGCGCTGTAGGTGACGAACGTCAGCCGTTCGGCGGCCGCGACGGGCAGCGAGTACGACACCAGCGCGATCCAGCGGGCGATCGTGTCGACGTCGTCGGCGACGAGCACCACCCGGCCGTCGCCGGCGGCGATCCGCTCGCCGACCGCGCCCACGAGGACGCCGAGCGTCCCGAACGGGTCGGCGGGGCCGGACGCGGGGAGCCAGCGGGCGAGGTCCTCGGGGGCGAGCGCCGCGCCGGGCGGCAGCTCGTCCAGATTGTCCAGCCGGTCGCCGGCGGCCGGGCGCGGATCCCAGATCGGCGACCGCCACAGCTCCGCCGGGCGGACGCCCTCGAGCTCCTCGGGCTCGGCGACCACGGCGTGCCCGAAGAAGTTGCCGTAGCGTCCCGAGTAGTCCCGCCCCAGGTAGCGGCACCGGACCAGGACCGGACGGCCGTCGACCCGGTCGTACAGCAGCGAGACGGGGAACCGGCCGAGTTCGGCGTCGCCCGGTTCGGCGGGGGCCTCCGGCGGCGGACGGTACGACAGGTGCGGCAGCACGCCCGCGCGGGCGCCCTCGGGCAGCCCGGGGGTCTCGGCGACGAACTGGAACCCGGCCCGCCCGGTCGGGCCGTGCCGCACGGACGTGTAGTGCAGCTGCCACGCCATCGTCACTCGCCTCCCGGACGAACCCCGTCGAGCATCCCGAACCGGTACAGCAGCCACAGGAGCGGGTCTTCGGCGCGGTGCGGCCGGACGCCGCCCGCGCCGACCCGCCCGTCCTCGGGGACGCCGCCGAGCGCGGAGAGCGCGAAGAACGCGTGCTCGGCGTACTGCTGCCCGAGGTAGGTGTCGAGCTGCCCGGCCTGCCAGTCGTGCAGCAGCGCCCGCACCTGCTCGTGTACGGCGTCGCGGTCGTCGAGGTCGAGGACGCCCGCCCCGGTCCGGGTCCGGTGCAGCGCGGACTGCCGCAGCAGGTCGGGGCGCAGCGCGTCCATCTTGGTGAGGGCGACCGCGACCGGGACGGGCAGCGGCTCGCCGGGCCGGGCGCCGTGCCGGCCCCGCAGCGTGTCGGTGACGCGCGCGATGACGTTCAGCGGCTCGCTGTCGGGGTCCTCACCCGGGACGCGCGGGGCGGGCACGGCGTCGCGCAGGCCCGGCCGGGCGCCCGGCAGCTCCAGCGGGTCCACCAGGAAGATGACCGCGTCGGCGGCCTCCAGGTAGCGCAGGTGCAGGTCGGTGACCTCGCGGCTGCGCAGGTCCTCCCCGGCGGTGTCGAACAGGACGAGTGCGAGCGAGTCGTTGCGGGCCCGCGCGAACCGGCCCCGGCGGGTGCGGGTCAGCAGGTAGACGAGGGGTTCGCGGGGGCTCGTCGCGGCGGACGCCGTGGTGGGCAGCAGCCGCCGCTCCTCCAGCAGGGGGCGCGCGAAGTCCCGCTTGTACCGTTCGATGGTGCGGTCGTCGCACGCCACCAGGGACGCGTCCAGCTCGGTGCCGACCCGGTTCATCAGCTCGTGCAGCAGCACCGCGATGTAGGTGCTCTTGCCCGCGTTCTTCGCCCCGACGAGCGCGACGATCCGGCCGGGGGAGTCGCAGTACGCCGGCGGCAGCGGGTTGTGGCACCGCGGGCACACCCGGTTCCCGGTCGGACGGCCGCAGGCGGGGCAGTCGGCGCGCCCGGCCTGCGCGGTGCGGCGGCCCGGCGGGTCGAACACCGGCGGCAGCGACGCGCCCGCCGTCGACCCGGTGTAGGCGGCGAGCTCCTCGTCCAGCACGGGCGCGCACCCCTGCTGCCGTCCGGCCCGGCCCCGGCAGCGGAACGGGATCCGCTGCGGCGCGGTGGCCGCGAAGCAGTACGGGCACGTCACCTCGCGGCGCCCGCCCGGCAGCCCCGGCAGCGGCACCCGCGCCAGCGCCGCCCGCGACAGCCCCGCCCGGGGCGGCGGCCCGCTCACCGGCGCACCCGCAGCCGGTCGACGGGCGGGTCGGACAGCTCGACGTCGTCGTCGGCGGTGAAGCAGCGCAGCCAGTACGGGCCGGCGGCGTCCGGCGCGGGCGCCGACAACTCCCCGGGGACCGGCACCTGCTCCCACGCCCGCAGCGTCTCCCCGTCGCCCGCGCGGTGCGGCATCACCCGCCCGGACCGCAGGACGAGCGACAGCCGGCCCACCCGGACCGGGCGGGACGCGGTCAGCCGGATCGTCAGCGACCGCCGCCACGGCGGGCCCGACCGCACCACGTCGTAGTGGACGACCGTGCGCGCCGCGACGACCGCCGTCACCGGCGGCCCGGTCGTGCGGACGCCGCCGACCGTCCCGGCGGACGCGAGCGTCACCTCCACGGCGGCGTCCTCCGGCGCGGGCACCCGGATGCCGCCGTGCGCGTCGTACGCGGCGCGGCTCACCGCCTCGTGCCCCGGCTCGGCGCCCGCCACCCGGTGCAGCAGGTCGACCTCGGCGACGTCGCGGGGCCAGTCGAACCCGACGTGGACGTGCCCGCCGCGCCGCTCGGCGACCAGCCTGCGGGGCGGCGGCAGGTTCACGTGCCGGTGCGCGGCGCCGATCGCTGCGGTGCCCTCCACGACCGTCACCGCGACCAGCCAGCCGCCCGACCCGGGCCGCACCGCGAGGCGTCCCTCGGCCGGGGCGCTCTCGGCGGTCTCCGGGACGCGCCGCGTCTCCCGCCGCACCTCCTCCAGCGGGACGAGCGCGCTGCGCGGCCACGGCGGCTCGCCGTCCGCCAACACCAGCTCCACCCGGCCGTTCGCGGGCGGCGCGAACCGCACCCGCACCAGCCCGGGATCGCCCGGGTCGGGCACGGCGGCCAGCTCCATCACCGGGTCGGGCGGCGCGCTCGGCGTCACCGCCGCCCGCACGCCCGGCGTGACGACCTCGCGCCCGTCCTCGTCCAGGTACACGGCGCTGATCCGGTACGTGTGGGCGCGGCCGTTCGGCACCCGCTCGCCGAACCCGTCGCGCCCCGCGGGCACGGCCGTCCCGTCCCGGACCACCAGGACCCGCGCCGCCTCCGCCGGGGCCCGCCACCGGCCGGTGACGCGCCCGTCGCCCGGCACCAGCTCGACGCCGGACGGCTCGGGCCGCACCACCACGGGACCCGCGACCGCCGGCGCGGCCGCCGCCTCGCCCCGCACCGCGACGACCCCGTAGTACAGCGGCGCGTTCACCGGCGGCTCCGGGTCGCGCCCGCCCTGCACGGGACGCCCGTCCGCCGGGCCGCGCGGGGGACGGCCGCGGCGCCGCACCACGTGGTACAGCACCTCGCCCGCCGTCGACGGCGACGGCTCCCACGACACCCGCACCGCGCCGCCGCCGTCGCCGTACTCGATGTCGGCCCGGACGGACGGGACGGGCGCGGGCGCGAGCCGCCGCTGGTGCTCGGCGGCGCCCGGCAGGTCCCGGACCAGCTTGAGCGCGTCGGCCAGCAGCCGCCACGCCCGGTCGGGGTCGCGTTCGGCGGCGGCCGTCTCGCGCAGCCGCAGCGCCGTGTCGAGCCGCCGCCGCGCCTCCGCCGCCAGCAGCAGCTCCTCCGGCTGCTCCCCGCCGCCGTCGGGCGCCGGGACGTCCGACGCGTCCGCCAGCTCGGCCGCCGCGAACACCTCGCCGGCGTCCAGCAGCGCCCGCAGCCGCCCCGCGAGGCCGCCGCCGCCCGGCGCGGCCTCCCGCACGACCGCGAACACCAGCCGCCGCGCGTCCCCGGCCGCGACGCCCAGGTCCTCGGCGGCGTGCCGCAGCAGCGCCCGGTCCGACGCCCGCTGCCGGAACCGCTCCCGCAGCCGGTCCACGACGTCGTACCGCAGCAGCTCCGCCGGGTCGGCCGACCGCAGCGCCGCCAGGATCGTCTCGGCGTGCGTGGTGCTCGTGTCGCGGGCCCGCCGCGCCCACCGCTCGCCCGCCGCCGCGACCGCCGCGCGGTCCGGGCGCAGCGTGCGGTCGGCCGCCGCGAAGCCGTCCAGCACGTGCATCGGCCCGGTCGGCCGCTCACCGAACAGGAACCCGGCCAGGTGCCGCTCGCCGAGCACGTCGAGCGACTCGCGCACCTTCCGGAACGCCGGGTACGGCGCGGACGCCGGCAGCGGGTCGGGCTCGCGGACCTCGATGCCGTCCGCGGCCGCGAGCCGCGCCAGCTCGTCCGCCGCCATCCCCCCGGCGCGCGCGATCGCCGCGACCTCGCCGGGCGTCGCCATCCGCGGCGCGCCGGCCGCGTCCACCAGCCGCGCCCGCGTTCCCGCCCGGCGCCGCTCCGCCCGCTCCGCCCCGCCGTGCAGCCGGTCGGCGAGGCCGCGCGGATCGCCGCGCTCGGCGGCGGCGAACAGCGGCGCGAGCGTCCGGTGCTCCGCCTCCAGCCGGTCGATCAGGCGCCGGTACTTCAGCTGCCCCCGCGCCCGCCGCCAGCACTGCCGCACCTCCCGGACCCGCGCCGTGACGGCGTCCGGCTCCAGCGGGTCGGGCAGCGCGTACCGGACGCGCAGGTCCTCGGGCGGCTGGTCGCCCGCGGCGCGCGCGGGCTCCAGCACGTCCCGGCGGTACTCCTCGTCGAACGTCACGACCGTCTGCCTCCCTGCGGGGGACGATCCCCCGCACCCCCCGGCACCTCGGCCCGTCCTCAGCTCACCCTGACCCTGGAGAGGGCCTTGCGCGAGCGCTCGACCTCCTCCTCGGACATGCGGCCGACGTCCACCTTCAGGTCGAGCCGCTCGCCGGTCTCCTTCTCCACCGCCGTCACGTTCAGCAGCCCGGACGAGTCGAGCGCGAACGTCACCTCGACCGGCCAGCCCGCCTTCTTGCCCGGCGGCACCCGGATCTCCCCGGTCGCGATCTCGTTGTTGTCGCCGAGCTCCGGCGACTCGACGCTGCCCGCCTGCTCCATCACCCGGATGTCGGCCGACGTCTGGTCGTCGTAGACGGTGAAGAAGTCCTCGGTCTTCGCCGCGGGCAGCTCGTCGTTCGCGTGCACCAGGTGCGCGACGCTCTCGTCGCCGCTGTCCCGGTCCACCACGACGATCCCGAACGCGTGCGACGCGACCGTCCGGATCCGGCGTCCCGCGATCTGCTTCTGCTGCTCCGCCGACAGCCCCGCCCGGATCGCCATGTCCGCGGCGCGCTCGGCCGCGCCCTCCCGCACCAGCCGCCGGTAGGTCTCCTCGAACGCGTACAGCGCCGCGCCCTTCGCCACCGCGAGGTCGGGGTCCTGCAGCCGGGGGATCATGCCGAGCTCGGTCTCCAGCCGCGCCGCGACCACCGGCATCTTCGTCGACCCGCCCACCAGCACCAGGTCGTCGTAGTCGTGGACGCCCTTGTCGGCGGCCGCCGCGAGCGTCCGGCCGGTGATCTCGACCGTCCGGTCCAGGAGGTCCTTGGTCAGCTCCTCCAGCTTCTCCCGCGTCACCTCGACGGCCGCGACGCGCCCGCCGTGCATCACCCGCACGGTGTGCGCCGTCCGCGTCGTCAGCGCCTTCTTCGCGTCCTCGGCGTCGCGGCGGAGCTGCTGCTCGGTCTGCGGGTCGTCCAGCGGGTCGCCCGCGTCCGGGTGCTCGGCGCGGAACCGCTCCGCCAGGTGCTCCACCAGCCGCGCGTCCCAGTCGGCGCCGCCCAGCTCGTGGTCGCCGTCCGTGCACACCACCTCGATGTGGCCGTCCTGCAGCGTGATGACCGTCGTGTCGAACGTGCCGCCGCCGAGGTCGTACACCAGGATCGTCCGGTTCAGGTCGGGGTTCAGCACCCCGTAGTTGATCGCCGCCGCGATCGGCTCCGACACGATGTCGATGACGTTCAGGCCCGCGATCCGCCCCGCCTTGCGCGTCGCGTCCCGCTCCGCCGCGCCGAAGTACGCCGGCACCGTCACCACGACGTCGCGGGCCTCCTCGCCCGTCGTCGTCCGCGCGTCCGTCGCCAGCTTCAGCAGGATGAACGCCGACAGCTCCTCGGGCGTGAAGTCGATGCCGTGCATCGGGCGCGTCACGTCCCGGCCCATGTCCCGCTTGATCAGGCTGACGACGTTCTCGGGCTCCAGGACCGCGGTGTCCTTCGCGGTCGCGCCCACCACGACGTTCTCGCCGCTCTCGAAGTACACCACCGACGGCGTCGTGTCGGTGCCCTCCAGGTTCCGCAGGACCGCCGGCCGCCCCACGTCGTCGATCGCGGCGATGCAGGAGTACGTGGTTCCCAGGTCGATGCCGTAGACAGCCATGTCCCTCTCACTATCGGTCCCGAGTCGAGTTGTTCATGCTCTCGCCGCGCCCGGCCGCCTCGCGGCGACTTGACCCGGACCTGACGATCGGAGCCGCCGGTTTCGGCGCGCGATCGTCCGCGCCGCCGTCCTCGATGCCGCCGTCCTCGATGCCGTCGTCCTTCGCGTCGTCCGCCGCGCCGTCCTCGTCGGCGGCGCCCGGGGCGTCCGCGGCGGCCGTCGCCGCGCCGTTCGCGCGGGGCTCCAGCCGGCCGACGCTGACGGCCGCCTTGCGCAGCACCCGGCCGCCCTCCTCGAACCCGTCGGACCGCACCTCGACGACGGTGCCGTCCCGGCCGGGCTCGGCGACCGCCGCGACCGCCACGGGCCGGTGCCGGGACGGGTCGTAGGGCTGGCCGGGCTCGGCCCGGAACCGCTCGACGCCCAGCCGGGCGAGCGCGTCCGCGACGTCGTCGGCCAGCGCGTCCAGCAGGTTCGCCGTCGCGCCGGCGTCCTCGGCGGTCGCCAGGCGGCGGGCCTGGTCGTGCACCCGGTACAGCGCGGTGCGGACCGGCTCCAGCATCGCCTGCAGCTCGCCCCGCCGCAGCCGCTGGTTCTCCTCGTGGAGACGGTCGATGACGGACTCGCGGTGCGCGGCCCGTTCGTGCTCGCGGTCCAGCCGGGCGGCGAGCCCCGCCAGGGCGTCCCTGACCTCGGCGCGGAACGCCGCGTCGTCCCGGCCGTCCTTGACCGGATCTTCCCCGTCGCTCGACACGTGCAGTGACCTTAATGGTGAGGCGGCAAGAGGCGATAGAGCGCAGTTGACCTTCCGTGAACTCTAGTTTGACCCGAGCCCGCCATTCCAGCACCGAACTTGCCGAGTCTGCCCCCTCGACATCTTCATCCGTGGGTAACAGGGGGGATACGGGGCTGTAGCACCCCGTGTGCACGATCGCGGATAGGAGGTGACCGTGTTGCTGCGAATTCGCATACGACTGCCGGACCGCCCGGGGTCGCTGGGCAAGGTGGCGCGCACGCTGGGCGCCGCGGGCGCCGACGTCGTGCAGATGGCCGTGCTCGAACGCGACAACGGCCGGGCGCTGGACGACTTCACGGTGGCGTGGCCCGCCGGGGCGGGCATCGGGCGGCTGGTGGACGGGCTGGGCGCGGTCCCGGGGGTGGAGATCGTCGGCGTGTGGCCCACCGTCGAGCCCGCGGGCGTCCATCCGGACGCCGCCGTCATCGGGCAGGTCGCGGCCATCCCCGACCGGGGCCCGCAGATCCTGGCGGACGCGGTGCCGGGGGTGCTCAGCGCCGACTGGGCGGGCCTCGCGGAGATCGACGAGGACGGTCACGCCATGCTCGCGCACGCCAGCGTCGGCGGCGTGCTCCAGGAGGAGCTGCCCGCGCTGGCGCCGCTGCGGCCGCGCGCGTTCACCGCGCCGGACGGCGCGCAGTACGCCATCTGCCCGCTCGCCGCGGGCAGGGTCGTACTGGTCGTCGCCCGGACGGGCGCGCCGCCGTTCCACCGGACCGAGGTGTACCGCCTCGAGCAGCTCGTCGGCGCGGCGGAGACGGTGCTGGGCGTCGGTCCTCACCGAGCAGTACAACAAGACCCGCGTCGAGCTGAAGGCGGCGAAGAAGGCCGAGCAGGACGCCGCGCGGAAGGCCGCGACGCTGCGGGCG
>NZ_JBFAUZ010000038.1:0-93306 GCF_040679555.1 Spirillospora sp. NPDC052242 | reverse complement strand
TAGACCGCGTACCGTTCATGGTCGAACCCGGCCGTGCCCACCGGCCGCCACACGTCCTCGTCCTTCACCCAGGCGACGACGTGCTGCCACTGCAGTGCACGCGCCTCTTCGGTGCGGATGCCGGTCATGAGGCTGAGCACGACGTAGGCGTGCAGCCTCGACGCTTTGGCGGTCTCCAGCACCGCCGTGGCCTGCTCGAGGGTGAGCGCCTTGCTCGGCCGCCCGGCCCGTCCCTTGGGAGTGGTGACGAACTCGGCCACGTTCCGCACGACCCCGTAGACCTCTCTTCTCCTGGCGGATCCGAGAGCGAGGGGATGCTGCCGTTGGCGTCCAACCTGCGCGATGGGCCGTCCACGGCCTCGTGGGCGTCGTGGTGGGCGCGGCCGTGCGGGCCCGCTCTTTCTCGTGGAGGAGTTGCAGAACGAGCGACGCCATTGTAGTGATCTACAACGTAAAAGCAGCGTTCGAGTGAGGAGCCTTCGAGGTCGGCTGTCGTCCTGTCGCCTCAGGGCGCCGCTAGGTGACCTGCACTGGTTCGGGGCTGATCAGGTTGATCGGCGTTCGATGACGTGGACGCTGGGGCGGAGGGTGGAGAAGTCTTCGGGGTCGCCGTCCAGGGAGCGTTGCAGGGCGTGGGCGAGGTCGGCTCCGAGGGAGCCGCTGTCGAGGGCGACGGTGGTCAGGGGAGGCACGGCGAAGGCCGCGGCGGGGATGTCGTCCGAGCCGATGACCGCGAGGTCGTCCGGGGCTGAGAGATCGATGTTGCGCATTCCTGCGAGGAGGGCGAGTGCGACCTCGTCGTTGTAGGCGCAGACGGCGGTCGGAGGAGTGGGGGAGTCGCGCCATTGCGACACGGTTCGGGCGGCCTGGTCCGCGTCGAGGGGGACGGGGGCCGCGAGCGGGGGGGCCAGACCGGCGTCTGTGCATGCTCGTGCGACGCCGTCGAGTCGGCTGTGGGCCAGTTCTGCGAGTCGGGGGTCGTCGGGGAGGGCGTAGGAGATCTGCTCGTGGCCGCGGGCGATGAGGTGCTCGGCCTGCATGCGGCCGACGCCGCTGCTCCAAGGGGTGTCGGCGAGGTCGTGGTCCGGGGGCGGCTGGGGCAGGATCAGGCCGACGCCCGCGCGCCGCATGACGTCCTGCTCCTCTTGGGTGAACGGCTGCATGCCGAAGACGGCTGCGGGGGCGAGGGAGGTGTTCAATGAGGCCAGCCGTTCCGGGCCCCCGAGGTGGATGTGGGCGACCAGGGTGAGGCCCGCCTCGGTGAGCACCTCGGCGGCGGCGTCGACGAGCCGGTTCATGGCCGGGCCCAGGGGCCATGGGGGGAGGACGAGGAGGACGATGTCGCTCCTGCCGCTGCGCAGTGTGCGGGCGGGGGCGTACGGGATGTAGCCGAGACGGGCGGCGGCCTGCAGGACGCGTTCACGGGTCGCCGGCGGTATCGACTGATTCGGCTTGTCGTTGAGGACGAAGCTCACCGTCGCGCGCGACAGGCCGCTTTCCCGCGCCACGTCGGCACTGGTGACCCTGCGTGATGGCTTCTTCGCTGACACCGTCGCTCCCGCCGTCGGTTCCCTGCTGCGCTGCAAGGAACCGATGTTAGCCCCGGAGAAGCACGTGGGTTACACGTGTAATACGGCTGCGGTCTCGAGGCGCCGTCCTCGGGCTTGTCGGTGGGCGGTCAGGAGGTGACCATGAGTCGGGTGAGCCGGTGGAGATGGCGGCGGAACCGTTGCAGTGTTTCCGGGTCGTCAGGTGGCCGGCGGTGACTGGAGGCGTCGGGGTAGCCGCTCAGCATGTAAGCGTGGACTGCCCAGACGAGGGTCCACATGGTCGCCTCCGGGTCGAGGGCCGGGTCGATGGCCTGGGTGAAGAACGCGAGCGCCGTTCGCTGGGCGGGCGCGCCGACCTCTTCCTCCACGCCCGTGACATCGCTGGCATCGGACATCCAGCGGTGGAACCAGAGTTTCGGCACCTCAGGGTGTTCCAGGCACAGGTGCAGGTAGCGGTCCATCATCCGGAACAGACCCTCGGCATCAGGTGTGAAGTCTTCGCCGACCTTGTCCAGATGCTCGCCGATTCGCTGGGCGATCTGCTCGAACGTCGCCAGGTACAGGCCGCGCCTGCCGCCATGACGATCGGTCACCGTGTCGGGGGCGACGTCGGCTGCATCGGCGATCATCTGTGTGGACACCGCGTCGTAGCCGAGTTCGGCGAACAGGTGGGTGGCCGTGGCCCTTACCCGTTCGTCGGATGCCTCGCCCCGACCGTTGAGATCGTGGCCGGCGTGCATGTTTCCATTTGCCACGAGGACCACCACCAGGTCATCCGGCTGAAGGAACGCCTGGTCCCACGCTACCCGCCTTGAAACGGCTTACCCGGGGGCCGTCGGGGAAAGCCTTCGGCCCGTGTCCGAGGTTCGTCGGGCACGGGCCGAGCGCCGGTCAGGGTGCGGCCTTGCCGGTTTCGGCCTCCTCCAGCCGCTTCAGCTTGGGGATCAGTGCGACGGCCAGGAGGCCGGCGACCGCGAATCCTGCGGCCAGCCAGAAGCCGTTGGTGAATCCGGCGTCCAGGTAGAACTGGGTGCCCTGGACGACCCTGCCGTCCCGGGCCAGTACGACGAAGAACAGTTGCGTCACGACGGTGAGGAGGGTGCCCTGCAGCATGTTCTGGAGCCCGTTGGCGCGCGCCTGCTCGGCCGGGGACACCACCTCGATGATCATGACGGGGACGAGCGCGACGATCGTGCCGAGACCGATCGCCGACACGATGCCGACCGTCATCAATTGCGGGACGGTGTGGTGGAAGTTCGTTGTGAGCCCGTAGCCGACGGCGGCGAACAGCGCGCCGATCGCGAGCAGGATCCTGCTGTCCACGCGTCGTGCGAGCCATCCGGTCGCGACGGCCGTCAGGACGATCACGACGCTGGCCGGCGCGCCGATCCACGCGAGCTTGGTGGCGCTGAACCCCAGGCCGTCGGAGACGGTGGGGATCTTCGGCATCAGCCCCAGCAGCTGGCTGATCGTCCCGGCCGACAGCACGGTGCCAGCGAGCAGCGCAGTCGCCAGGAAGACCGACCAGACGCGGCGGCGGGACAGCATCGAGAGCTCGTAGAGCGGATGCGCGACGCGGCCCTCGACGATGACGAAGGCGATGATCGCCGCTGCTCCGCCGATGACGAAGGCGAGGAACCCGGCGCTGGACCAGCCCCAGTCGCTTCCCTTTCCGACGCCATAAACGATGGCGGTGATGCCGCCGCCGAGGAGCAGCCCGCCGGCCCAGTCCATCGGCGTGCGCTCGTCCCGGACCGGGCTCTCCGGGACGACGGTCAGCAGGAGGACCAGGCTCAGCGCGGACGCCGCGGCGAGGAACCACATGACGCTGCGCCAGCCGTAGCCGTCCAGAAGCCAGCCGGACAGGAAGGGCCCGAACACGGCGACCAAGCCCACTCCACCTCCGATCAGCCCGCTGGCGGGACCGACGAGACGCGGCGGGAACACGTCTCGGGCGATGGCGAACACCAGAGCCGCGATCGGCGCGTAGAACCCGGCCACGCCACGGCCGATCAGGAGCGTGGCGAAGTTCGGCGCGAGCGCCGAGATCAGGTCGCCGATCACGCCGAGCACGGTGAGGGCGATCATGACGCGCCTCTTGCCGTACAGATCGGCCGCCCTCATCACGAACGGGGTGAAGAAAGCGCCGATCAGCGCGCTGACCAGAACGAGCCAGGCGATCTGTGTCGTATGGAAATGAACGGCGATCTCGGACTGGGCGTTGCCGACCAGTAGCCCGGTGACCGACAGCAGTTGGGCCGGCCATATCAAGGCCACCAGAAGTAGTACGTAGCGTCCGGTGAAGTCGTCTTGCTCTGCGCCGGGTGGTGGGGAAGAGGCTGAGGTCATTGGGGTGGTTCCTCTTTGGAAGGGGGGAATGTGAGGGGGGTGGGTGGCGGTCCGTGATGGGTGCCGGCCAGATGTTCGCTTTTGGCTCCGAAGGGGCGAACTGACACGTGTAAGTAAAGTGGAAGGATGGTGCTGGTGACGCGCGGACATGGAGGGAAAGGGGGAATGTCGTTTTTGGAAGACGAAGTACTTACACGTGTAACTTCGGTGGAGCGTACCGTAACAGCGGCGGAGTGCCGCGGCAAGGGTGAAATGTGGGTTCGGGGATCACGCGGTCGCCTCACGGGCTTCGCGGGAGTCGGTGGCCTGGGTGGCCGCCGGTGAGCCGCCTCTTGCCGTGACCTGAGCTCGGTGTTAACGTCCTCGCATCCTAAGTTACACGTGTAAGTACCAGGATCGACGGCCGTTCCCTCGGCGAGCGCGGCCGGTCGATCGAAGCCACCCCGGAGACCGTGTTGTCCGAACCAGTTCCCCTGCCCTCCGTCGCGACACGCGAGGCGGCCCCCTCCCCGGCGGGCCCGAGTCGCGTCGGCGGCGGGTTCGTCGCGGTCTACGTCGTGGCGTACCTAGCCCTGTACGTCGCGGTCATGACGCCGGTGCTGGCGTCTCTCGCCATTCGCCTCGAGCAGATCGATCCCGCGGGGAAGGAGGCGGCCCTCGGGCTGGTGGTCGGGGCGGGGACGTTCGTCGGGCTTGTCTCGGGCCTGGTGGTCGGGGTGCTCAGCGACAACACGGCCTCCCGGATGGGGCGCCGCCGTCCCTGGATGCTGGGCGGCATGCCGGTGCTGGTCGCCGGTGCGGTGCTCACCGCGGCGTTCGGGTCGGTCGGCGGAGTCCTGGCGGGCTACGTGGTCATGCAGCTGGGCGTGAGCATGATCATGTCGCCGCTGACGGCGATCCTGCCCGACCAGGTGCCGGAGGAGCAGCGCGGGAAGGTCGGCGGGCTGCTCGGGTTCACCGCGCAGATCGCCGGGGTGGCCGGATTCCAGTTCGCGGGCGCCCTCAGCGGCTCGACGACGCTGCTCTTCCTGGTGCCGGCACTGGTGGCGTGCGGCGGAGTGCTGCTGCTCGTCGTGAGGATGCCCGACCCGCCGCTTCCTAAGGACGCGCGTCGGACCGGTGACCTGGCCGGGCTCGCCCGCAGCCTCGTGTTCGACCCGCGGCGGCACCCCGACTTCGGGTGGGCCTTCGTGGGGCGTTTCCTGATCCAGTTCAGCCTCATGGTCCTATCGACGTACCAGCTTTACTTCCTGACCGATCACCTGGGATACGAGTTGGACGAGGTGACGGGGCTGCTCGCGATCACCGGCGGGGTCGGGCTGGTGATGACCACGGTGGGGGCGGTCGCGAGCGGTTTCCTCTCCGACCGGTTGAGGCGGCGGAAGCCGTTCATTTACGCGGCGGCCGGTCTCTTCATGGTCGGCTTCCTGGTCGTGGCCTCGGCCTCCTCGTACGCCGGCGTACTCGTCGGGTCGCTGTTCATCCTCTTCGGAGCCGGGGTGTTCGGGGCGGTGGACCTGGCGCTGGCGACGGACGTCCTGCCGAACCGGGAGCGGGAGGCGGGCAGGTTCATGAGCATCTTCCATATCGCCAGCGCGCTTCCCCAGTCGGCGGCGCCGGCGGTGGCGCCGCTCGTCCTGGCGCTGGGAGGCGGTGGGAACTACCCGCTGCTGTTCGCGTTCGCGGCGGGCGTCGCGCTCCTCGGCGGGCTGAGCGTCCGGCCGATCAAGGGGGTTCGCTAGCGTGCTACTTACACGTGCTAGTAACCGTGTGCGCTCCGGCCGGATTCTGATGAGGGGGACTACTCGATGACAACACACGTAAGCGTGATCCGTTTCGAGCACCTGCGCGAGCCGCTGGGCGTCGGGACGCCGTGCCCGCGCGTGTCGTGGATCGTCGAGGCCGACGGGGATGGGTGGACGCAGAGCGCGTACGAGATCGAGGCGCGAGGCGAACGAGTCCGGGTCGATTCCGGTGAGTCGGTGCTGGTGGCGTGGCCGTTCGCGCCATTGGCGTCGCGCGAGCGGGCCGCGGTGCGGGTGCGCGTGCAGGGACCGGACGGGTGGTCGCCGTGGAGCGACGAGGCGCACGTCGAGGCGGGACTGCTGGACCCGGACGACTGGTCGGCGCGGTTCGTCGGCCCCGGCGAGGGCTCGCTGGTCCGCGGCGAGTTCGAGGTGCGCGGCCCGGTGCGGGCCGCGCGGCTGTACGCGACGGCGCTCGGGGTCTACGAGGCGGAGCTGAACGGGACGGTCGTCGGCGACCACGTGCTCGCCCCGGGCTGGACGGCCTACGAGCACCGGCTGCGCTACCAGACGTTCGACGTCACCGGGCTGCTGCGGGAGGGCGCCAACTGCCTCGGGGCCACGCTCGGCGACGGCTGGTACCGCGGGCGGCTCGGCTTCGAGGGCAAGCGCGCCCTGTACGGCGACCGGCTCGCGTGGCTCGCCCAGCTCGAGGTCGTCTACGAGGACGGGACGAGCGAGCGGTTCGGCACCGACGCGTCCTGGCGGGCGGCGTCCGGGCCGCTGGTGTCGTCGGACCTGTACGACGGCGAGGTCCACGACGCGCGGCTGGAGCGTCCGGGGTGGTCGTCGCCCGGCCACGACACCGGCGGCTGGTCCCCGGTCGAGGTCGTGGAGCGGGACCCGGCCACGCTCGTCGCGCCGGCGGGCCCGCCGGTGCGCAGGACCGAGGTCCTGGCGCCCGTGGAGACGAGGACGACGCCGGACGGCACCCGGATCGTCGACTTCGGCCAGAACCTGGTCGGCAGGCTGCGGGTCACCGCGCGCGGCCGGGCCGGGGAGAAGGTCGTGCTGCGGCACGCCGAGGTGCTCCAGGACGGCGAACTCTGCACCGCCCCGCTGCGCACCGCCAAGGCGACCGACACCTACGTCCTGCGCGGCGGCGAGGACGAGACGTGGGAGCCGCGCTTCACCTTCCACGGGTTCCGCTACGCCGAGATCAGCGGTCCGGTGCGGGACGTTGCCGCTGTGGTGTGCCACTCGGATCTCGAGCGCACCGGCTGGTTCACCTGCTCCGACCCTCTGGTCGAGCGCCTGCACGAGAACGTCGTCTGGGGAATGCGCGGCAACTTCCTCGACGTGCCCACCGACTGCCCCCAGCGCGACGAGCGCCTCGGCTGGACGGGCGACCTGCAGGTGTTCGCGCCGACGGCGTCGTTCCTGTTCGACAGCGCCGGCCTCCTGACGTCCTGGCTCGCCGACCTGGCCGCCGAGCAGCGGCAGGACGGCCTGGTGCCCTTCGTCGTGCCGAACGTGATGGGGACCGCCGGCAACGCGGCTGCGGCCTGGGGCGACGCCGCCGTCATCGTGCCCTGGGTGATGTACCGGCGCTACGGCGACACCGGCATTCTGGAGTCGAGTTTCGACAGCATGCGCGCGTGGGTCGACCACGTCGCGGGGCTGGCCGGGCCGGACGGGCTGTGGAACAGCGGCTTCCAGTTCGGCGACTGGCTCGACCCCACCGCGCCCGCGGAGCGGCCCGAGCAGGCCAAGACCCCGCCCGAGATCGTGGCCACCGCCTATTTCGCGCGGTCCGCCGATCTCCTCTCCCGGGCCGCCGCCGTCCTCGGTCGCGAGAAGGACGAGGGCCGCTACCGCGTGTTGGCGTCCCAGGTCCGCCGGGCGTTCCAGGACGAATACACCACCGCGTCCGGCCGGCTGCTCAGCGACTCTCCCACGGCGTACGCGCTGGCGCTGGAGTTCGCCCTCCTGCCTGGACCCGAGCAGCGTCACCGCGCCGCGGCACGGCTCGTCGAACTGGTACGCGGCGGCGGCTACACGATCGCCACCGGTTTCGTCGGAACGCCGCTGATCTGCGACGCCCTCACGGAAGAGGGGCATCTCGACGCGGCCTACCGGCTGCTGATGCAGCGTGAGTGCCCGTCATGGCTCTATCCGGTGACGATGGGCGCCACGACGATCTGGGAGCGGTGGGACAGCCTCCTGCCCGACGGCACCGTGAACCCCAGCGGCATGACGTCCTTCAACCACTACGCGCTGGGAGCCGTCGCCGACTGGCTGCACCGCACCGTCGCCGGCCTGGCCCCGGCCGCGCCCGGCTACCGGGAGATCGAGATCCGCCCCCGGCCCGGCGGGGGGCTGACCCACGCGGGCGCCCGGCTGCGCACGCCCTACGGGGCCGCCGAGTGCACCTGGCGGATCGAGAACGGACGCCTCGACGTGAAGGCCGTCGTCCCCGCGAACGCCACCGCGCACGTCACCCTGCCGGGCGCCGACCGGTTCACCGTCGGCTCGGGCGCGTACCGCTGGGACCTCCCGTACGCCGACGACCGGGACGACGCGGCGCCGCTCACCCTGGACAGCACCCTCGCGGAGGTCGCCGACCGGCCCGGCGCCCGGCAGGTCCTCGGCGACGCGATCGTCCGGCGGCTGCCGGAACTCGCCGAGCACGTCGAGGCGGGGCTGGGCGCCGTCCAGCAGAACATGACCGTCCGCGAGGCGATCGCCATGATCCCCGGCGGCGGCGACGACCTGCCCGCCGACATCGAGGCCGGCTTCGCCCGGCTCGGCTGACCGAGAGAGAAGAGGAACACCATGATGCGACTCGCCGACCGGCGCGTACTGATCACGGGGGCGGGCTCCGGCATCGGCCGGGCCGCCACGCTGCGGCTGCTCGCCGAAGGCGCCCGCGTGGTGGCCGGCGACATCGCCGAGGACGGGCTGAAGGAGACCGCCGCGCTGGCCGCGGAGGCCGGGACGGCCGACCGGCTCACCGTCGCGCCCGTCGACATCTCCGACGAGGCCGCGGTCGGTGCGGCCGTCACCGCGGCGGTCGAGAGCCTCGGCGGCCTGGACGCCCTGATCAACACGGCGGGCATGCTGCGCGGCGCCCACACCCACGAATGCTCGCTGGAGCTGTGGAACCGGGTGATCGGCGTGAACCTCACCGGAACCTTCCTGATGACGAGGGCCGCGCTGCCCGCGCTGCTGGAGTCCGGGCGGGGCGTGGTGGTGAACTTCAGCTCCACTTCGGCGTTCTTCGCCCACCCGTTCATGGCGGCCTACTCGGCGAGCAAGGGCGGCATCGCCTCCTTCACCCACAGCCTCGCGCTCGAGTACTCCAAGCAGGGCCTGCGGGCCGTGAACATCGTGCCGGGCGGCATCAGCAGCGGCATCACCGACAACATCGCCGACCTGGTGCCCGCGGACGTCGACTGGAACCTCTTCCTGAAGCTGACCCCGGCGATCGGCGACGGCATGCCCGGCCCGGAGAACGTCGCCGGGGTCGTGGCGATGCTCGTCTCCGACGACGGCGCGTTCGTCACCGGCACCGAGATCCGCATCGACGGCGGCGCCCACCAGTGACCCCGCCGCCCTGGCGGACCGACCCGCAAGCAACGTGAAAGGAACCCGAACGTGCCGCGAACCGACCCCGCCGACCTCCCGCTGGAGCGGAAGGCCGCCCTCTTGTCAGGGCGCGACTTCTGGAGCACGGAGCCGGTGGACGAGGCGGGCGTCCCCTCGATCGTCCTGTCCGACGGACCGCACGGCATCCGCCTCCAGAAGGGGGCCGCCGACCACATGGGGGTCCACGCGAGCCTCCCGGCCACGTGCTTCCCACCCGCCGTCGCCATCGGCTCGAGCTGGGACGTCGAGGTGGCGGCCCGCCTGGGCACCGCCATCGGCCGCGAAGCCCGGGCACTGGGCGTCGACGTGGTCCTCGGCCCGGGCGTGAACATCAAGCGCTCGCCGCTGTGCGGGCGCAACTTCGAGTACTACTCCGAGGACCCGCTCCTGTCCGGGGTGCTCGCCGCCGCCCACGTGAACGCGCTGCAGGGCGAGGGGCCGGGGGCGTCGGTGAAGCACTTCGCGGCCAACAACCAGGAGACCGACCGGATGCGCGTCAGCGCGGACGTCGACGAGCGCACCCTGCGCGAGATCTACCTGTCCGCGTTCGAACGCGTCGTCACCGACGCCCGGCCCGCGACGGTGATGTCGTCCTACAACCGGATCAACGGCGTGCCCGCCTCGCAGAACCGGTGGCTGCTCACCGAGGTGCTGCGGGAGGAATGGGGCTTCGACGGGGCCGTGGTCTCCGACTGGGGCGGCGTCTACGACCGGGTCGCCGCCCTGGCCGCCGGGCTCGACCTGCAGATGCCCGGGGACGGCGGCGACGGCGACGCCGCGGTCGTCCGCGCCGTCCGCGCCGGTGAGCTGGACGAAGCCGTCGTGGACGCGAGCGCCCGCCGCGTCGCGGACCTGGCCGGCCGTCGGGCGCCGGCGACGGGCGTCTTCGACACCGACGCCCACCACGCCCTCGCCAGGGAACTCGCGGCGGCCTGCGCCGTGCTGCTGAAGAACGACGGCGCCGTCCTGCCCATCGGCGAGGACGTGCGGCGCATCGCCGTCATCGGTGAGTTCGCCGCCGTGCCGCACTACCAGGGGAGCGGCAGCTCCCACATCAACCCGACCCGCGTCGACGCTCCGCTGGAGGCCGTCGAGGCGCTGGCCGCCGACCGCGGCCAGAGCGTGGCCTACGCACGCGGGTTCGCGCTCGACGGCGACGGCGACGGCGACGGCGACGGGGCGGGCTTGCGCCAGGAGGCCGTCCGGGTGGCAGGGGAGTCCGACATCGCGGTCGTCTTCCTCGGCCCCGCCAAGGACGCCTCCGAGGGCTTCGACCGCGCGGACGTCGACCTGCCCGCCGAGCAGGTCGAACTCGTCCGCGCCGTGGCGGCCGCCGCCCCGCGGACCGCGGTGGTGCTGTCGAACGGCGGCGTGGTCTCCCTGGAGGGCTTCCACGACGACGTCGACGCGATCCTCGAGGGCTGGCTGCTCGGCCAGGCCGGGGGAGGGGCCGTCGCCGACCTGCTGTTCGGCGTCGCCGTCCCGTCCGGCCGGCTGGCCGAGACGATCCCGCTGCGCCTGCAGGACACCCCGAGCCATCTGAACTTCCCCGGCGAACAGGGGCACGTCCGGTACGGCGAGGGCGTCATGGTCGGCTACCGGTACTACGAAACGGTCGACCGCGCGGTCCGCTATCCGTTCGGCCACGGCCTGAGCTACACCACGTTCGCGACCGGCGACCTGGACGTCACCCTGACCGGCGAGGACACCGCGATCGTCACCGTGACCGTGACCAACACGGGAGAACGGGCGGGCGGGCACGTGGTGCAGGCGTATGTCGCCACGACCGCCGGGCCCGTGCGCCGTCCCGCGCGGGAACTGCGCGCCTTCACGAAGGTCTTCCTCGAGCCCGGCGAGTCGCGGACGGTCGAGCTCTCGCTCGACCGGCGCGCGTTCGCGTACTACGACGTCGAACTCGGCCGCTGGGCGGTCGCGCCCGGCGACTACACGGTGCAGATCGGCGAGAACGCGACTCGCGTCGTCGCCGAACGGACGATTACCCTCACCGGCGACGCGGTCGCCGCGTCCCTGTCTCTGGACTCCCCGGTCGCCGACTGGTTCGGCCACCCGGTCGTCGGCCCCGTCCTCACCCGGACCATCAGCGAGGGCATGACCGACGAACAGCGGCGGGAGTCCGAGAAGCACGCCGACATGCTCGACATGGTCGCCTCGCTGCCGATGCGGCAGTTCCTGGCGTTCGTCAGCGTCTCCAGCGAGGACCTCGAGGCGATGATCGAGCTCAGCGAGCAGGCCCCGGCGTCCGTCACGGCCTGACGCTCCGCCGTGGCCCGCCGAGCGCTCCGCACCGGGTCACGGCACCCACCCCACCCGCACATGAGGAGTCCCCATGCCCCCCACCCCACGCAGACGGCTGCGCGCCGGCGTCGTGGCACTGCTGACGATGGCGGCCGTCGTCGTGGTGCCCGGTGCCGCCGCGGCCGCTCCGCCGTCCCCCTTCGGCGCCGCCTTCGCCCGCCAGTTCGCCGACCCGCCCGCCGACGCGCGGCCGAAGATCCGCTACTGGTGGGCGTGCGGGCAGATCGAACCGCAGGAGATCGAGAGCGAGATCAGGGCGATCGCCGACCGCGGGTTCACCGCCGCCGAGATCGCCTGCATGTTCAGCACGGACCCCGGCCAGTACGGCTGGGGCGGCCCGGTCCTCACCGACCGGCTCCGGCGGGCCGTCGAGGCAGGTCGGCGGCACGGCGTCCGCGTCGACCTCACCGTCGGGCCGTCCTGGCCGCTGGTCGTTCCCGGCCTGACCCCGGACGATCCGCGTGCCGCGCAGGAACTCGCCTACGGGCGCGCGATCGTGAAGGGCGGCACGGCTTACGACGGCCCCGTGCCGGCGGCGCCGCAACCGAAGACGGGCGTCACCAAGCAGACACTGGTGGCGGCGCAGGCGATCCGCTGCGCGCAGGAGTGCACCGGGACCAAGCCCGTCGAGCTGGAGAAGGACACCCTGACCGACCTGACCGGGTCGGTCCGCGACGGGCGGATCGCCTGGACGGCGCCGGACGGCGGGGAGTGGCTGCTGTTCGGCTACTGGCAGCGCGGCACCGGCCAGGCCGCAGTCTCCGGCCAGTCGGTGTCGGAGCAGGCCGCCCACGTCGTCGACCACTTCAGCGCGGCCGGGGTCGAGGCGGCGACGAGCTTCCTCGACACGAGCGTCCTGACGCCGGAACTGCGGCGCCTGCTGAAGAGCAACGGCGGCGACCTCTTCGAGGACTCGCTGGAACTCGACTCGGCGCAGCATTGGACCTGGGACCTGACGACACGGTTCAGCGAACTCCGCGGCTACTCCCTGCGCGAGAACCTGCCGATCCTGTTCATCGAGAACATCCACCGCCAGTACACGTCCGCCACGCCCGAGGACGAGCCCGACTTCACGTTCGGCGACGGCAGCGGCGAGCGCGTCCGCGACGACTACTACCGCACGCTGACCGACCTCTACATCGACGCGCACGTCCGTCCCTTGCAGAAGTGGGCGCACTCGCGGGGCCTGCGCTACCGCGCCCAGCCCTACGGCACGACGATCGACACACCGACGATCGACGCGGCGGTGGACGTCCCCGAGACGGAGTCGCTCGGGGGGAACGGAGGCTACACCGACGAGCCGTCCCGCTGGATCGCCGACGGCGCCGTCCACCTCGGCGGCAAGAAGGTCTACTCGCTGGAGTGCTGCGCCGCCTACGACCACGCCTACGCACAGACTTGGCCGCAGATGCTGGGCCACTTCAACACGGCCTTCGCGCACGGCGTGAACCAGGTCGTCTTCCACGGGTTCGCCAACGAGGGCGCGCTCGGATCGCCGTGGCCGGGTTTCTCGCCGTTCACCATGCAGACCGGCGGCAACGGCTTCTCCGAAGCATGGGGCCCGCGGCAGCCGACCTGGGACGACACCGGCAAGATCACCGACTGGACGGCGCGCATGCAGTACGTGCTGCGCCAAGGCGGCCCCTCGGTCGACCTCGCCGTCTATCGGCATGAGTACGGCGCCGACGTGCAGGTGCCGAACACGGCGGGCTTCACGCACGACCATGTCGGCCCCGAGCAGCTGGACGGAACGCGAGTGCGGAACCGCCGACTCGCCCCGGACGGGCCCGCCTACCGCGCGCTGATCCTGGAACAGCAGACGACGCTCCCGGTCGAGACCGCGCGGCTGCTGCTCCGGCACGCCGAGAGCGGCCTGCCGATCGTGATCGTCGGCGATCCGCCGTCCCGGACGCCCGGCGCCCACGAGGCGGCCCGGCAGGACGCCGAGCTGGCACGGATCGTCCAGCGGCTCCTCGCGCAGCCCTCCGTCCGCCGCGTTTCCGACCGCGGCGCGCTGCCCGCGGCGCTGCGCGGCCTCGGCGTGCGCCCTTCGGTGGAGACCGGCACGGCGTCCGGACTGCTCACCGTCCGGCGCGACCTGGACCGAGGAGTTCTGTACTACCTCCACAACCCGACCTCGAAGGCGATCACGGCACCGGTGTCGCTGGAGGGCAACGGCCGCCCGTACGAACTCGACGCGTGGACCGGCGGGATCACCCCGATCGGCCGATACCGGGCCTCCGCAGGACGGACGACCGTGCGGGCCGACCTGGCCCCGGGCGGCTCCACCGTGATCGCGCTGGCGGGACGACCCGGCGGTCACGTCACCGCGACGTCCGCCGGCGAAGTGACCATGCGGAACGGCCGTCCGCACCTGCGCGTGACGGAATCCGGCGTCCACACGGTGACCTTCGACGACGGTGAGCAGGTCCGCGTGGACGTGCCGGACGTCGATCGGCCCGTGCAACTGGACGACTGGACGCTGGCGGTCGACGACTGGCATCGGGGCGCCGACGGCTCCCGGGAGATCACCCGGCACGAGCTGCGGCTCGACGCGCTGCGGCCCTGGTCGCGCATCCCCGAGTTGCAGGACGTCTCCGGAGTGGGCACGTACACGACGACGGTGCGGCTCGACCACGCCGAGGGCGCCCGCCTCGACCTCGGCGAGGTCACCGACACCTTCACCGTGCGCGTGAACGGCCGCGCGATCCCGCCGTCCGACCAGGTCACCGGACGTGTCGACCTCTCCGGTCACCTGCGCCCCGGTGAGAACACGATCACGGTCCGGGTGGCGACGCCGCTCCGCAACCGGCTCCGGGTCACCCCCGGGTTCCCCGGCCAGGCGCAGCAGGCCCGCCAGGACTACGGCCTGATCGGCCCCGTCCGCCTCGTGCCGTACCGCGAGGTGCCGATCGAGTTCTGACGGCGCCGACGAAGTCCGGCATTTTCAGCCCTCGGGAAATGTCTCGAGGGCTGAAAATGCTGTCCTCGTTTGGGCGTAAATAATGTCGATAAAATGTCTGTCCCGCATCTTGATGTATTGCGGAAATGCTGGTTTATTACATATTGCTACCGGCCGGTAGGGAACTGTTCGTTCTCCCCTTGGAGTCATTCCATGCGCGTTGCCCGCCCCAGCGGCTCGTGGCCTCGATGACCGCAGTTTCCGCACTCGCCGTCGTCCTCTCCATCGCATCGCCCGCTCCCGCGCACGCGGAGCCCGCCTACGCGGAATACGTCGCCCTCGGCGACTCCTACGCCTCCGGGCCCGGCATTCCCGAACAGAAAGTTCCGGAATGCGAGCGCTCGGACCACAACTACGCCCACCTGCTGGCGGAGGCGCTGCAGCCGGCCTCCTTCACCGATGTCACCTGCGGCAGAGCCACCACCGAGCACCTGACGTCATCGCAGAAGGCCGGGGTGCCTCCGCAGTTCGAGGCCCTCGGCCCCGACACGGACCTGGTCACCCTCACGATCGGCGGAAACGACGCAGGGTTCATGACGTCCATCGGCACCTGCGCGCTTCTCGCCTTCGGTGAATGGTGGAGCAACCCGTGCCAGAAGCACTTCACCGCGGGTGGAACCGACCAGGTCGAGGCGAGAATCGGTGCCGCCGCCGCGAAACTCGACACGGCGATCGAGGGAATCCGCGCACGGTCACCGCGTGCACGCATCGTCCTGACCGGCTACCTGCGGCTCACGCCCGACTCCGGAGGCTGCTGGCCGTTCCTGCCGTTCGCGCCCGGTGACATCCCCTGGGTGACGGCCAAGCAGAAGAGCCTCAACGACATGATCGAGGAACGCGCCGAGGACGCCGGCGTCATGGTCGTCGACCCGTACGAGGCGAGCACCGGGCGTGACGCGTGCAAGAGCGCGAACGTCCGCTGGAACGAACCGACCCTCGGCGGGACGGCGCCCGCCCACCCCAACGCCGCGGGAATGGCCGCGATGGCCGAGCTCATCGAAGCCGAACTGAACGGCTGACGACGCCTGCCTCGCCCCGGCCCGCCCACGACGACGTGGACGGCCCGGGGGCCGGGCCTCAGCCGCCGACCGCCGTCCTTGGAGATCGACGTCCGCGCCGCCGCCCCGCGAGCCGGAAGGCGCGTCGCGGCGTGCCGCCGTTCACCACGGCAGGGGGTGGCGGAACTTGGCGTTCAGGAGGGCGCCGATCTCCGCCATCGCCAGACGGGCGCGAGCGAGGTGGTCGACCTGCATGGCGAACCCGTGCGTCAGGCCCGGGTAGCGGGTGACGGTCGTCTGGACCCTGGCCCTGACGAGGCGGGACGCGTACCGCTCGCCCCAATCGCGGACCGGGTCGCACTCGGCCACCGCCACGATCGTCTGGGGAAGGCCGGACAGGTCCTCGGCCAGGATGGGGAGGACGTACGGGGAGGTGGATCCGAATCCTTCGCCGGACAGTTCGCGGAGGTAGCGGATGTCGTCCAGTGTCAGGCCGGGGCCGCGGGCGAACTCCGCGATCGACTCCGCGGCCATGTCGGCGTCGACGCCGGGGTAGATCAGCACCTGGCAGCCGAGCGCGGGGCCGCCGTCGTCGCGTGCCTTGAGCGCGACGCCGGCGGCCAGCGTGCCGCCCGCGCTGTCGCCGAGGACGCCGATGCGGCCGGGGTCGACGCCGAGCCGGGCGGCGTTCTCGGCGACCCACACGGTGGCCGCGTAGCAGTCCTCCAGTTGCGCGGGCACCGGGTGCTCGGGGGCGAGCCGGTAGTCGACGGCGAAGACCTTGGCGCCCGAATAGTGCGCGAGGTTGATCGCCATCGGGCGGAACGAATGGTTCGAGCCCATCACCATGCCGCCGCCGTGGAAATAGACCACGGCGGGAGACGGGGTCTGCTCACCGGGCGTGTAGACGTCGAGGCGGAGCCTTCCACCGGGCCCGGGGATCCAGACCGTGTCGACGTCGGCCATGTCCGGCAGTCCCTCGGGATGCGGCAGTCCCTCCAGCCATTCGCGGACGCTCCGGAAACCGGCGTCCGCCATGCGGACGGGGTTCGTCTCGGCCCTGGCTTCCTGCAGCGCTCGCACGTCCGGGTCGAGCCTGAGGTCCATACGTGCTCCTGAGGGGTGGCGGCGGCGTGGCGGGCGTCCGGTTCAGACGGCGCCGCGGACGGCCAGCGGTGCCTCCGCCGGGTACTCGCGGGGAGCCATCTCGTAGGTCTTGTTCAGCAGCGCGATGAACGCCGGATCGGACATCGGGGCGGTGGGCTCGGTGAACCTGACGCCTCTGCGCCTCAGGTCGTGGATCAGCACCTCGAAGACCTTCTCGTGGGTGAGGTCGTCGGTGTGGTCGAGGTACGTGCGGACGTCCGACAGTTCGTCGAAGACCAGGGCGGTGTAGTGGAAGAGCGTCCGGATGTCGCGGTCGCGGTATCGCGCGATCTCCTGGTCGCCGTTGCGGATCACCCAGTCGTCGGGGTCCTCGGAGTGCAGCAGCGACTCCAGGCGGATGTCGGGGTGGTCGCGTTGGTGGGCGGGGCCGTTGCTCTCCCTGCGGTGGTACATCTTCGAGTTGTCGGACAGGATGCAGGTGTTGTTGAACGGCGCCTTGAACCGCTGCGGAGGCATGTCGGGGCCGTCGGGCCAGTAGGTGAAGCCCCCGTCGATGTCGGAGTCGTAGAAATACGTGATCATCTGCCCGGTCTTGACGGCCCAGTGGTCGAACAGGCCAGACTTCGCCATGACGCTGAGCAGCCAGATCGGC
The DNA here is from genome assembly GCF_040679555.1 of Spirillospora sp. NPDC052242. Taxonomy (NCBI): domain Bacteria; kingdom Bacillati; phylum Actinomycetota; class Actinomycetes; order Streptosporangiales; family Thermomonosporaceae; genus Spirillospora; species Spirillospora sp. NPDC052242. The sequence goes on along the minus strand of NZ_JBFAUZ010000038.1, from coordinate 75,979 downwards.
GTGTTCACGATCGAGCAGCCCCGCCAGTTGGCGCTGTCGAAGTGGCCGGCGTCGAAGCTGTGCGAGGGAACGCCGGTGTTGAAGAGCATGTGGAGGGCCAGGCCGTACTTCGCGCCGTGCATCTCCTTGACCGGGTCCAGCAGTTTCTTGCTGAAGTAGAGGTCGTGGATTTCGGGGTAGAAGACGACCCCTTCCTCGGCGAGGTAGTCACGGAAGACCGGTGCGATGAAGTCCGAGAGGCTGACCTCGGCCGGGTCCACGCCGGCGCCGCCGGAGACGGCGAGGTACTCCTCCGTCGACGAGAAGTGGTGGGCGAGCACCAGCTTCCATGGGGCGTGCCGGCGGACGACGTCGAACAGGGCCTCGACCTCGCCCGGCTCGTAGAAGTCGTGGATGAGCGTGGGGTGCATGACCGGTGTGATGGGGTGGCGCTGCTTCCTGGTCACGACGCTTCCTTTCTGGGCTCGACGAGTCTCGGACGGCTCAGGCCAGCGGCTCGATGATCTCGATCAGGTTGCCGCCCGGGTCCTGCACGAATACGACCTTCACGCCGTGCTCCTCCTCGGTCTTGAGCGGCCTCACGACCACCGCTCCGGCGTCCACCGCGCGTTCCAGGGCGGCGTCGATGTCGCCGACCCGCATGCCCAGTACGATCCCGCCGGGCTCCGGAACGGGGCGGGCCAGGAACTTCAGCAGGACGAGCGTGCAGCCCGCGTCGTTCGCGGCGTGCGTGATGATCTCTTCGAGCTCCCACTCGGTGCCCGCGCTGGACTTCACCCGCTGGATCACCTTGAAGTCGAAGGCCCGGCTGTAGAAGTCGAGCAGCGCTTCGGGGTTGTCGGTGACGATCTTGACGAAGGGCATGATCGCGGGGGGCGCCGCGGCATCGGCGGTGGGTGACATGTGTTCGGCTCCTTTGCGGATCTCAGCGGTCGCCGAACCGGGGAGTCCGCTTCTCCCGGAAGGCGGCGAGGGCGAGGCCATGTGCTTCGCGCCCGTCGGCGTCTCGCCGCCTCCGGCGATGCGAGCAGCGTCCGGGGAGGCGCCCGGGCCCGCCGGTGCCGGGCGCGGATGGCCGGCGGGCCCGGGGGTCACCAGGTGACGGGGAGGTCGGTCATGCCGCCGGTGAGGACGCCCTCCAGGTAGACCGGCTCGCCGGCGAGCTTCAGCTCGGGGAGGCGCCGGAACAGGGTGGCGATGCCGACCTGGAGCTCCATGCGGGCCAGCGGAGCGCCGAGGCAGTGGTGGAGCCCGTGGCTGAGCGTGAGGTGCGGGTTGCGCTCCCTGGTGACGTCGAACCTGTCGGAGTCGGCGAAGACGCCGTCGTCGTGGTTGGCGGTGCTCAGGTCGACGGCGACCGCGTCCCCGGCCTTGATGAGGACGCCGTCGAGTTCGACGTCCTCGGACGCGACGAAGGGGACGAGCCCGGCGAAGCCGCTCATCTCGCGGCCGAGGACGAAGCCGCCGTGCCGGAGGATCTCCTCGACCGCGGTCGGGATGACGCCGTCGATGTCGGCCAGCAGCGCGGCGTGCTGCCCGGGGTCGGCCAGCAGCGCCTGGACGCCGAGTTCGATGAAGTTCGCCGTGTTGTCGAAGCCGCCCGCGACCAGCAGCATCGCGATCTGGATGATCTCGTCGTCGGTGAGCCGGTCGTCGGCGTCCCGGGCGGCGACGAGGGCGCTGAGCAGGTCGTCCCGCGGGTCGTCCCGCTTCCGCGTCATGAGCTCCTGCAGGTAGAGGTACAGGGAGGTCATCGCCTCGGTGACCTCGTCCTCGGTCATGCCCGACGTGGCGAGCATCGCGTGGCTCCACCGGACGAAGTTCCCCCGGCCGTCCTCCGGCACGCCGAGCATGTCGCCGATGACCCGGATGGGCAGCCGGAGGGCGAAGGACTCGACCAGGTTCGCGGGCGGCCCCGTCTCGACCATCGCGTCGACGAGTTCGTCGGCGACCTCCTGGACCTTGCCGCGCAGCCGCTCGACGCGGCGCAGCGTGAACGCCTTGGAGACCAGCCGCCGGAACCGCGTGTGGTCCGGCGGGTCCATGAACTGCAGGGTCTGGGTCAGGAACGCCGGGAACGCGAAGGCGTAGGGGACCGGACGGCCGTCGGTGAACGGCCTGCGCACGAAGCGGCGGTCCTCGAGCACGGCCCGGCAGGTCTCGTGCCGGTGGAGCATCCAGCATTCGCCGCCGACGGGGAACGTCACCCTGGTCATCGGACGGTCGTCGCGGATCGCCCGCATGATCTGCAGGGCCTCGGCCGGGGGGACCGGGCCGAAGGGGAACTCGGCTCTGGCGACGGTCATGGTCGTGTGTCTCCTGGGTCTGGTGCGCGGGTCAGCTGGGTTCGACGAGGGCGCCGGTCTCGTCGCGGACGGTGATGGCCGAGGTCGGGCACAGTTCGAGGGCTTCGAGGACGTCCTCGGAGGGGGCGACCGAGTCGGCGACCGGCCGGGACCTGCCGTCCTCGAGGACGAAGTGGTCGCCGGCGGCGGTCACGCACATCTGGTTGCCGATGCAGCGCCGCCGGTCGACCTCGACCGTCCACCGGCCCCCGCTCACGACGCGTCCCCGGGCTCGTCGACCCCCATCAGCTCGGTGACGCGCGCCTCGGCGGGGTCGCAGATCTCCTTGATCCGGTCGGCGACCGTCTCGGGCGTGAGGGCGGGGTCGTGAACGCCGGGGGTGGTCATCATGACCTGCCGGGAGACCGTGCCTCCGGCGGCGTTCAGCACCTCGCCGGTGAGGGTGCAGGCCGGGTGGGCGAGGTAGGCGGCGACGGGCGCCACCAACTCCGGCGGCATGTGCTCCTTCATGTACTCGGCGGTGCCGGGCGGGAGCGCGTCGGCGGCAACGTCCATCATGCGGGTGCCCGCGCCGGGCGCCACCGCGTTCACCTTGATCCCGTGGGCGGCCCCGGCGACGGCGAGGTTGCGGGTGAGGCCGTAGACGGCGCCCTTGGACGACCCGTAGTGCACCATGTCCGGGACGCCCATCATCGCCGCGGAGATCGTGTTGACGATGCGTCCCTCGCCGGCCTCGGCGAGGTGCGGCCACGCGGCCTTGGCCATGAGCAGTGCGCCCTTGTAGTGGACGTCGAGGAACGCCTGCGCGGTGTCCAGGGTGAGGTCCTCGAACGTCGAGAGCCGGTAGTTGCCCGCGTTGTTGATCAGCGCGTCGATCCGGCCGAACGCCTCCAGCGCCGTGTCGATGATCGACCGGGCGCCCTCGGCGGTGGCGACCGACCGGGAGTTCGCCACGGCGGAGCCGCCCGCGGCGGTGATCTCCTCGACGACGTGCGCCGCGGGTCCGGGCGAGGGCGCGCCGCCGTCGGTGTCGCCGCCGAGGTCGTTGACGACGACGTTCGCGCCGCGGCTCGCCAGGAGCAGGGCGTGGGCGCGGCCGATGCCGCGGCCCGCGCCGGTCACGATCACCGTCTTGCCGGTGAAGTCGAGCATGGTCGTTCCTCTCGATGCGCCGTGTCAGGGACGGGTGGTTCCGCCGGAGACGTCCACCCGCGCCGCCCAGATCGACCCCTGGGCGCCCTTGCGGGACGCCTCCCAGTCGAAGACCTCGAAGCCGCAGCACAGGTAGAGGGTGGTGCGGTCCGGGCCGCCGAGTCCGCAGGCCGTGCTGGATCCCGCCTCCTCCGGCGGGACGGTGACGCGGCCGGTGACCTCGCCGCCCTCGACGATCCGCAGCGCGCGGAACGCGGGCGGCTGGGCGACCCAGACCGCGCCGTCGGCGTCCATGCACATCCCGTCGGGCAGCTCGTCGAGCTCGGCGAACACGCGGCGGCCGGTCAGCGACCCGTCCGGGCGCACGTCGAACGCGGTGAGCTTGTTGGCGAACGCCTCGGCGGTGACGAGCGTGGAGCCGTCCGCGCTGATCGCGATGCCGTTCGCGCCCATCAGCTCACCGGCCTCGTCGGCGACGTGGGCCGTGCCGTCCGGCTCCACGATCATGATGGGGGAGGGGGCGGGGGTCTCCTGCGCCCACAGGTTGAAGCCGAGCTGGGTGACGTACGCGCGCCCGGCGGCGTCCACCACCATGTCGTTGATCGGCCCGGCGGCGAGGTCGCGCAGGTCGGCGTGGACGGTGACGGCGCCGCCGTCCACGGCCAGGACGAGCTTCTCGAACATCGAGTTCACCAGCATCCGGCCGTCGGGCAGGAAACCGGTGCCGACCAGGATGACGGGCTCGCCGTCGCGGCCCTCCCGGGCGGACAGGTCGACCAGGGTCTCCGGGGTTCCGCCCTCCGGGGACAGGGCCAGGACGCGCGCGTTGTACATGTCGCTGAAGACGAAGCGGCCCTCATGCCAGCGCGGGCACTCGGTCCAGCTGAAACCGCTGGCGATGCGGTCGGCGGTCGCCTCGAACATGGCGTGCCTCATTTCGGGGTGGTGGTCCGGTGGGATGGGTTTCGGCGGGGGCGCGTCAGGCGGAGGGCCGGTCGTCGGCGTCGAAGAAGAGGTGGTCCGCGGGGTCGGGGGCGCGGAGCATCGCCCAGTAGTCCACGAGCCGCCACGGGCAGCTGATCCACGCCCGCCCGGCCTCGTTGCGGTAGTAGCCGCCGGCGGTACCGCCGTGCCGCCAGACGGTCCTGTCGAGGGACGCGTCGACGCGCCGGTTGTACTCGTCGGTCACGTCGCGGCGGGGCTCCATGGCGGAGCGGGAGTTCTCGACCAGGTATTGCAGGCACTCGATCATGTAGTGGACGTGTCCCTCGCTGACCGAGTTGTGGCCGCCGCCGTGGTTCGGGGCGGAGTTCGGCCCCGCCGTGACGAAGAGGTTCGGGAACCCCGGGACGGTGATGCCGAGGTGGGCGCGCGGGTCCTGGTGCCCGGCCCACTCGTCGGCGAGCTTGCGGCCGTCCCGCCCGATGACGTCCATGAACGAGAGGAACTCGAGCTTGAAGCCGGTCGCGAAGACGATGACGTCGGCCTCGATGAACTCGCCCGCGGTCGTCACGACGCCGTTCGGCTCGATGCGCCGGAACGACGCCCGGTGCAGCGAGACGTCGTCGCGGGCGAGCGCCGCGAGGAACCCCGGGTCCTTGACGATGCGCTTCGCGTACGGGGGGAAGTCGGGGGTCAGCGCCGCGCGGATGTCGGGGCGGTCGGGGAACGTGCGCTCGAGATGGTCGAGGCACGCGCGCAGGACGACGTCGTTGGCGGCCGACACGGACGGACGGTCGGCGTCCCACCCGGGGTCGATGCGCGGCTTGTCCCATCCCTTGTCGCCCGCGTACCAGTACGTCTTCACACGGAACCACTGCTGGTAGTACGGGATGTGGGACATCGCCCAGCGGGCGCCCTCGGGGACGGCCTTGTCGACCATCGGCTCGGGCACCATCCAGTGGGGCTGCCGGCACACGACGTGCAGCTCCGCGACGCGGCCGGCCAGGCTCGCCGCGACCTGGACGGCCGTGCAGCCGGTGCCGAGCATGACGACCCGCGTGCCCGTCAGGTCCACCGACGGATCCCACTCGGCCGTGTGCATGACTGTGCCGGCGAAGGAGTCCATGCCGTCGATGTCGGGCGTCGAGGGCGCGTTGAGCATGCCCGTAGCGGTCACCACGGCGTTCGCCTCGTGCACCCGGACGGCCCCGTCGGCGGCCCGGACCGTCACCCTCCACCGGCACGACTTCTCGATCCACTCGCAGCGCAGCACCTTCGTCCCGAAGGCGATGTTGGGGCGGAGGCCGTACTTGTCGACCACGTGCCGCATGTACTCCAGGTATTCGGGGCCGGTCGGGTAGTACATCGACCAGTCCGGGTTGAGTTCGAAGGAGTACGAGTAGAAATGGCTGGGCGTGTCGACGGCCGCGCCCGGATACACGTTGCGCGACCAGGTGCCGCCGATGTCGTCGCGCTCCTCGAAGATCAGGTATTCGAAACCCGCCTCCGCCAGTTTGACGCCCGCGTTCAGCCCGACCATTCCCGCGCCGATGACGATGACGCGGAAACCGTCCGGCGGCGCCTTGGTGACGGGCACCTGCCGCCGGTCCGGCTCGAATCCGCACATCTCCCGCAGGTGCGCCGCGAACTCCTTCCCGACGGAGTCGTCCACGCACACCTCGGCCATGCGCAGGAACAGGTCGTCGTCGGGAACGGTCAGCCGCGGGGTCATCCCGCCCTCGAACAGCGCGAACGCCCGCGCGCGGACTTCGGCCGCGACCGCGTCCGGGTACCGGCCGGGAACGCCCGGCCCGTCGCCCCGTTCGGCGTCGAGCCTCGCGCAGAACTCGCTCAGCAGCGAGGCGTCGCCGGTCATGTGGACCATCGCCATGAGCAGCGGGCCGGGTTCCGCGGCGTCCACCGCGGCGCGCAGCCGCGCACGGTCCACATCGGGCACCGGCCGCACGACATAGGTGGGTTCGGTCGGCGATATGACGGTCATGGGCACCGGAATCCTTCATTCACTTCGACGAGCCCCGCGGGCGCTGCCCATCAGGAAATCGTCCACCGATGCCCCGCGCCGCACGGCCGCCCAGTGAGTGGAACACTTCATGCGGCCGTTCACCGGAAGGCGAGAAGGCCGGAGAATAACGCGGAAACGCCTCCACCCCCGGAATTGGGTCCGGGGGGTGGAGGCGTCGGAATCGGGTCGGCGGGATCGGCTCGCGCCGCCGCCGGTTCGGTCGGTCAGACGACCACGCGACGGAGCGCCAGGCGCCAGCCGTGCTCGAGGCGTCGCAGGACGTCCTGGTACTGGCCGAAGGCGAGGATCCTGCCGGCGCCGTCGTCGCCGCGGCCGACGAGCGTCCAGTAGCAGCGGGCCCGCGCGGAGTCGGCGCCGTCGAAGTCGACCTCGACGTTCGTGATGACGTGCCGGGTCCCCGACTCGGGGCCCGCCACGCCCTTCTCCCGGTAACCCGTCAGCACGCGGGCGATCTCGCCGGGTCCCTGGAAGGCGCCGTCGTGGGTCTCCCACACGCCGTCCGGGGTGAACAGCGCGCCTACGTCGGCGGGGTCCCCCTCGTCGGCGAGGAAGGCGAAGCGCGCCAGCAGGTCGGAGATCTCCGCGCGGTCGTCGCCGCGGCCGGTTCCGTTCGGCATCTCGCTCAGTTCCCTTCCCGGCGGTCGGCGGCGACGGCGCGGACCGCCTCCGCGATCGGGACGAACGGGTGCGCGGACGCCTCCATCGGGCCCTCGTGCATCCGGTTGTGGCAGATCGACACGGCGAGGCCGGTGTCGAGTTCCGCCCAGGAGATCGACCCGCCCGCACCGGGGTGGTGCAGGATCCGGGGATCGGAGCCGACGGCCGGGTTCGCCGTCGGGCTGGATCCGCCCAGCCAGTACCCGAACGCGCTCACCGCCGCGACGCCCCCGAGGTAGCGGTCGGGGACGTCCGCCTCGTCGCGGGGCTCGGCGAAGCCGTCCACGCGGTCGGCCGGCAGCAGCCGGACGCCGTCCAGCTCGCCGTGGCCCGCGAGCATGGCGAAGAACCGGGCGAACGAACGCGCGTTGCCGATCGCGCCCGCGCCCGGGTTGACCGTCCGCCGGGCGAGTTCGGTGTTGTAGACCGTCGAGCCGGGGAACACCTGGCGCGGCATGCCGCGCAGGTAGTCGGCGGGCGCGTCGGGCGCCGGATCGCCGCCGAGCAGCCGGGCGACCCGCGCGTCCTCGGACTCCGGCAGCGGCAGGAACAGGTCGGTGATGCCGAGCGGCTCCACGATCTCATCGCGGATGAGCGCGTCGACCGTCCGGTGCTCGGGATCGGCGCGCCGGGCGATCTCGCCGACGATCCAGCCCCAGATCAGCGCGTGGTAGGCGTTGGTGCGGCCGGGCTCGAACGCGGGTTCCAGCTCGGCGATGGCGCCGACCATCCAGTCCCAGTCGGCCTGCCGCTCGGGCGTGACGTCCGCCGGCATCCATGGGATGCCCGCGCGGTGGCTCAGCACGTCCCGGACGGTGACGGCCTCCTTGCCGTTGCGGGCGAACTCGGGCCAGTACGTCCCGACGGGTTCGCGGTAGTCGACGAGCCCGCGCGCCGCGAGAATGTGCAGCGCCGTGGCGGTGATCGCCTTGGTGACCGAGAAGACGTTGAACAGGGTCGTGCCGTCCACCTCCCGCCCGGTCCGCGGGTCGGCGGATCCGGCCCACGCGTCGACGATGAGCTCGCCGTCCAGGTAGGCGGCGACCTGGAGGCCCTCCTCGCCGAGCTCGCGCGCCCGGTCGAGCGCCTTGGTGATCCTCGGATCCTGTGCGGGTGCGGCACCCATCTGTTTCCCCTTTCTCCATGGAAACGGCGGTGGGCGCGCCGGGGCGCGCCCGCCCGGTCAGGCGGAGCGGTCGGTCGCCAAGACCTCGAACATGTCGCGGGGGTCCGGCGGTTCCGTCTGCCCGCCGAGGTGGTCGGCGCGGGCCCGCAGCGCGTCGGCGCCCCGCTCGTCGTCGGAGAAGACCCAGAAGCGGCCCGCCGCGATCTGGTCGGTCATGTGCCGGGCGGCCTCCACCGGGTCGAGGCCGCTCGCGACGTTGGCCCGCTGCATCCAGTCGAAGAGACGGTCGGAGTCGGGGTCCCCGGCGGGCGCGGCCTCCTGCGCGTCGAGGAAGATCCGGCTGCGCACCGAGTGCGGCAGCACCGCGCAGACCTCGACGGGCGCGTCGAGCAGCCGCAGCTCCTGGTGCAGGCACTCGGTCATGGCGAGCACCGCGTGCTTGCTGACGATGTAGGGGGTCTGGAACGGCACGGTCCGCACCCCGCCGACCGACGACAGGTTCGCCACGACGGCCGGGCGTCCGGCGGCCATCATCCGGGGGACGAACGAGCGCACGCAGTGGTACACCCCGTCGACGTTGACCGACATCACCTGCCGCCACCGGGCGGCCGGCACGTCCCACAGCCGTCCGGCGGTCTCGATCCCGGCATTGTTGATCAGCAGGTCCAGGGCGCCGAACTCCGCGAAGACGTGTTCGGCCATGCGGTCGACGGCCGCGTCGTCGGTGACGTCCACCTCGTACGGGACGGCCCGGCCGCCGCCCGCGCGGACGTCGTCCGCGACGGCTTCGGCCCGGGAGCGGTCCACGTCGGCCACGACGACCCGCGTTCCGAGCGCGGCCAGGTGACGGACGAACCCCTCCCCGATCCCCGCACCGCCGCCCGTCACCAGCGCCGTTCCGTTCCCGAATCGTTCGGCTGCACTCGCCACACGTCCTCCTGCGGGCTCTGCGGTGTCGCGGCGCCCCGGACCGGCGGGCCGCGCGTCGGCTCACGGTGGCCGATCCGGCGAGGCGATGGGGAGCGCGTCTCCCACTGGGCGGACGGTCCGTTCGGTGTTCCGGTCGGTGGACGCCCCCGGACGGGCGATTACGCTTGTTCCCTAGGCTCGGATCGGCGTCATGAAGATCAGCGACCGGAAAGGGGGCTCGGCGTGAAGACCCCGGCGCGACGGACGTTGACCGAACGTCGATTCGAGGAACTGCGGCTGTCGGTGGCGATGGCCGCCCGCGACCTGTTCGTCCTCGACGGCGGGACCTCACCCACGGTCGACAGCATCTGCGAGCGGGCCGGGATCTCCCAGCGCACGTTCTACCGGCACTTCGCCGTCAAGGAAGACGTCGTCGTCCCGCTGTTCGAGCGGGCGGCGGAGCTGATCATCGAGGCGCTGGAGTCCGCGCCCGAGGACGGCGACGTCGTGACCGTCCTGGCCCAGGTGTTCTCCTGGGAGGTGTTCGAGGACACCAGGCCGGGCGAGCCGTGGCGGCGGTTCCTCTTCGTGATCGCGGAGTCGTCCGAGTACCGGCTGCGCTGGCACGCGATCGACGAGCCGCTGACCGGACCGGTCGCCGACTTCCTGCGCCGTCGCGGCCTGCTGGACGGGGGACCGTTCGAGAGCATGCTGCAGGCGGGCCTCGTACTGCAGGCGGCTCGGCTGGCCTACCAGCACTGGATCCACACGGACGCTTCCACCGACCTGGACAAGCTGCTCGAGCGGTCCCTGACGATCGTCGTGTCCTCCTGGAGCCAGGACGATCAGGCGCGCTGAGGCGCCTCGGCCCGCCCGCGCACGGCGCGGTGCGGCCCCGGTCCGGCGGGACGTGCGGGACGCGTCGCGCTCCGCTCGGCCTTCGCGGCGGTCCAAATCTTCGCGGCGGTGCTCTGCAGGTCGCCGCCCAGCCGCTTCTGCTTGAGGACGCCCGCCGGACCGGTGATCGACAGCGCCGCCGAGGCCCGGTCGGTGGGGCCGACGGCGGTCGCGATCGAGGCGAACCCGACCACCGCGCCGTGCGCGTCGTAGGCGACGCCGAAGTCGCGGATCTTGTCGAGTTCCCGCTCGAGCTGGGCGCGGGACCGCATGCCGTAGGCGGTGGGCGGGGCCGGCAGGTCGGCGTCCGGACGTTCCGCGGGGTCCAGCCCGGCGAGCAGGACGCGGCCCGCGGCCGTGTGCGGCGCGGGCTGGCGTGCCCCGACCTGCCAGCAGTTCCCGTCGTCCGGCCGTCCGCCCGCCCGCTCGACGTGCAGGATGTCCGCGTCGAGCAGGACGCTGAGATGGACCGTCAGTCCCGTCCGCGCGTGCAGGTCCTGCATGAACGGGCCCGCGACGCGGCGGATCCCGTCACCCCGCGCGACCAGCGACCCGAGTTCGAAGATGCGCAGCCCCAGCCCGTACTCGAACCCGTGCCGCTCCACCCAGCCGAGCTCGACGAGGCGCTGCAGGATCCGGTGCGCCGAGGATCTGGGCAGGCTCGACCGCCGGGATATCTGGGCGAGCGTGAGCCGCCGCGAACCGTCGAAGACCCCGAGCAGCGACGAGACGCGGTCGATCATCGCCGCCGGCGCCTGTTCCGCTTGCGATGAGGTCATGGTCCCCTCCAGCGCCACGATCACTGTGATGACAGAATCTGCGTAAGTGGCAGAATCTGTCACGGTGGTGTGATGCTATGCACACGTTCACACGGCTGTAAAGAGCGGATGAACGTCAGGCGGCCTCCGAACCCGCCGGTCGGCGGCGCTCGCCGCGCGACAGATGCGGGAACGATCGCAACGCTCGCGAAAGCCGGATCGAGCGGGCCACAAGACCTCCCGCCCATTGGGAGGTTGCGTGGCCGGTGACGTCGCCGGAACCTAGCGTCGGCGGTTCCCAGGGCGAAGGCGACGCCCCATCGCCGGCCCTTCCATGAACCGGCGCTGGACGGGCACCGGCCGACATGCACGCGGCTGTTGCGAGAGCTCACCTGCGACACGGAGACGTTGCACGAGGGAATCGGTGCGCGGGACCCGAGCAGCGGGCTGGGGACGGTGACCATCTCACCGTCCGGCGTTGAGAAGCAGAAAGGTTCTGTGATGACCGCACCCGACGGACGGACCGGGACGCCCGACGCGAACGTCGATCGGGCCGAGTTGCGGCGTCGCTACGGCCCATGGGCCGTGGTGACCGGCGGCTCGGAGGGCGTGGGGGCCGCGTTCGCGCTGCAACTGGCCGAAGCCGGTGTCCATCTCGTGCTCGCGGCTCGGCGGGCCGGCCCCCTGGAGGAGACCGCCGGAAAATGCCGGTCCGCCGGAGCCACCGTACGAACGGTGAGCGCGGACCTGACGTCCGAAGCGGGCGTGGCGGCCGTGCTGGAGGCGACGAAGGACATCGAGGTGGGCCTGCTCGTCCTGAACGCCGGAGCCAACACCCACGGCAGGCCGTTCTTGGATGGAGACCTGGACGCCTTCAACGCGGTCATCGATCTGAACGTGACATCCAGCTTGGCGCTGGTGCATCCGCTGGGGCGCCTGATGCGCGACCGAGGCCGCGGCGGCATCATGTTCATCGGCTCCTTGTCCGGTGGCCACGGCGCCGCGCGGCAGTCCGTTTACGGTGGCTCCAAGGCGTTCCTGCAGGTCTTCGGGGAAAGTCTGTGGCTGGAGTTGCGGGGTACCGGGGTGGACGTGCTGGTCTTCGTGCTGGGCCTCACCCGAACCCCGGCCATGGAACGGGCCGGCCTCCGTTTCGATCTGCCGGAAATCCCGTGGTCGCACCCGGACGACGTCGCACGCCAGGGGTTGGCTGCTCTACCGCACGGCCCGGTCGCCATCGTCGATGGATTCGACGAGAACTTCGCGCGGGCCGCCGACCCGGACCGGCGCGATGTCGTGTTGAAGGCCGCCGAACGCATGGCGAAGATGTTCGCTTCTTGACGGCCGCCGACCAGTGCCGTCCGCCGATGTGGAATGCGAGTCGATGAACGTGAGCACCGAGGAATTGCTCGAGGAGCTACACGCGTTGCGCGGGCGTGTCGCGCACCTGGAGGACGAGCTGTCCGTGCGCCGGGTCATCGCGGCCTATGGTCCGTTGGCGGACAGCGGGGACGCGGAGGCGACCGGTCGGCTGTGGGCCGAGGAGGCGGTGTACGACATGGACGTGGGCACGCTGAACGGGCGCGCGGAAATCACGGAAATGGTCGACGGTCCGGTGCATCAGGAGATCATCGGCGGCGGCGCGGCACATGCCAACGGGCCGGTGGTCGTCGAGTTGAACGGCGACACCGCCGTTGCGACCGGCCACTCGCAGTTGTTCCGCGGTGACGGTTCGGGAGGCTTCTACGTGTGGCGGATCGCCGCCAACCGCTGGGAGCTGGCGCGTGGGGCCGGTGGCTGGCAGGTGACCCGGCGGACCACCCGGCTGCTGGACGGGCGTCCCGATGCCCGCGAGCTGCTACGCCGTGCGGGCCGGAGCGACGGCGCGGCGTGCTGAGCCGGTAACGGATCGGCCTCCCGCCGGTACCGGCCGGCACCGGCGGGAGGCCGCGGCTCTGTCGGCGCCGATTCCCGATTCGGCCGGCGTCAGCCCTGCCACGGGACGATCGTGCGCACCGGGCCGGACAGCAGCACGCGCTCCGCGTCCGGAGCGGGAGCACCACGACCGGCCGCGTCCCACTGCCGTTCCCGCTCGCGGATCTCCCGGGCCACCTCCACCGGATCCTCATCTAGGTACAGCACCCGCATTCTCAAGGACCCTGCTCCCCTCTTCGTCCTGGGTGTGAACGGCAGCGTCCCATGCTCCTGCGGACCGAAATACGAAAATGTCCAAGCGCCGGCGACGCCGTCGCAGGTGAGCAGATCCGGGATGCGCATCGTGTCATGCCAGGCAAATTGCTCGTGGGCGCTCTCGCTGTGCGGATCGGCCAGTTCGGTGAGAGAGATGTGCAGCCCGCGGTTCGGGCGGAACGGAAGTACGTCCGCCGATACCCGCACCCGCGGATGCGCATACCCCTTGACCGGTGTGAAGAAGGCGAGCAGCGGACGCTGCACGCCGGGAATCAACGGCCCCCGCCCCCACTGGAACGAGTCCTCGGCGAGTTTGTTCCACTCGGCAATGCTTTCTTCGTAGGGCGGGCGGAACCAGTACATCGCGACGTAATCAACTTCGGCGAAGTCGCCGTTGACCGCTTCGTCCGCAGCGGCGCACTCGGCGGTACGGGACCAGCGATCGCCCCATGCCACGCCGGGCAGTGCCAGGTTCTCCGGCCGATGGTCGAGTTGATGCCACTCATTGTACTCGCGATGCCGCGACGGGTCGTTGAGTGCAACAAATGAGAAGAATGCGCGTTCGGAGAACACGTGCACCTCCGATGGGTGTCGCGGCGGACGAAGGGGTGGACCTTTTTTGTGTACTAGTTTTATTGAACTCTACGTGGTTTTCCGATGCCGATGATGTCGCTCTCCCAATGAGTGGGAAGCGTCGTCGCACTTCCCGAAATCGCTGGTCGCTTCTACGTTCGGGCGAGAGTGCAAGCGGCGGACGACGGTGACCGTCCACCGGTGGAGGCCGTCGCTCGACCGGTGACGGGCTTGTCATGCCGACCGGTTCTCCCGCCCATTGGGAGATTTCGTGGCCGCCGCCCCCAGCGGTGCCTAGCGTCTGCTTGCAGGAGATGCACGTCACCACCGGTGATCCCACAGCACACCCACCCTGTCCGGCCCCGGCTCCGCCGGGCACCGACTCCCTGGAGGTCTTCGTGACCACGACCCAGAATCCCCTGGACGACGAGGTCCGCGTGATCGAGGCGGTCGCGCCGCCCACCCGGTACGCGCGCGGATGGCACTGCCTCGGCCTGCAAGAGCAGTTCAACGATGGCAAGCCGCACGCGGTCGAGGCCTTCGGGACCAAACTGGTGGTGTTCGCCGACAGCACGGGCAAGCTGAACGCGCTGAACGCCTACTGCCCCCACATGGGCGGGGACCTCACCCAGGGCGAGGTCAAGGGCGACGCGATCGCCTGCCCGTTCCACGACTGGCGCTGGTCCGGCAACGGGCGGTGCGCAGGCATCCCGTACTCGAAGCGGGTGCCGCCCCGGGCGCGGACGAAGTCCTGGCTCACGCTCGAGCGCAACGGGCAGCTCTTCGTGTGGCACGACCCGCAGGGCAACCCGCCGCCGCCCGAGGTGACCATCCCGGAGATCGCCGAGTTCGGCTCGGACGAGTGGACGTCGTGGACGTGGGACAGCGTCCTGATCGAGGGGTCCCACTGCCGGGAGATCGTCGACAACGTCGTGGACATGGCGCACTTCTTCTACGTCCACTACTCGTTCCCGACGTACTTCAAGAACGTCTTCGAGGGCCACATCGCCAGCCAGTACATGAACGGCAAGTCCCGCCCGGACGTGGACCTGGGGACCCACTACTCGGGTGACGAGCGGACCAACGTCTCCGAGGCGTCCTACTACGGGCCGTCCTACATGATCAACCCGATGAAGGGCACGGGCGGCGGGGTGACCACCGAGTCGATCCTGATCAACTGCCACTACCCCGTGTCGCCGACCAGCTTCGTGCTCCAGTGGGGCGTGATGGTCAAGCGGCAGGAGGGCGTCTCCCTGGAGGAGGCGGAGCAGATGGCGCAGGGGTTCGCCGCCGGCGTGGAGAAGGGCTTCATGCAGGACGTCGAGATCTGGCGGAACAAGACCAAGATCGACAACCCGCTGCTGTGCGACGAGGACGGGCCCGTCTACCAGCTGCGCCGCTGGTACGAGCAGTTCTACGTCGACGTCGAGGACGTCACCCCGGAGATGACCCAGCGGTTCGAGTACGAGATCGACACGCAGCGGGCCAACGAGTTCTGGGAGAAGCAGGTCCAGGAGAACATCGCCGCGGGCCGCCTCGTCAAGGTCGAGCCGGAGCCCGCGAAGGCCGAGAGCTGACCACGACCGCGCGGGGTGCGGTGCGCACCCCGCGGGTCCCTTCCCGAGAACGGACGTCAGGAGTCAACGCGTGCAGCCCGTGTCCTGCCACTTGTGTGGTTCGTGCGTACTGGTCAAGAAGAACAGCCTCGCGCACACCGAAGTCCAGTGGACGACCGACACGAACCAATGCCTCGAACTGAACGAGCAGGCCGAGCGCGGTGTGCTCCGCGGCACCGTGCCCACCTGCCTGCAGTTGCGCGACAGCATCGAGGCGTCCGTGCGCGCCGGGGCGGTTCGGGTGCCCGTCCCGGACCTCGAGTACGAGGACGGCGGGCCGTGACCGGAACCGGGGCCTGCGCGGTGACGGTCGTCGACGTCGTCGAGGAGACCGCGGACGCCCGGTCGCTGGTGCTCGCCGCGCCGGATGAGGCACGCGACCGGTTCGGCTACCGGCCGGGTCAGTTCCTCACGCTGCGCATACCGGGCGACGGCGGCTCCGGGACGGCCCGCTGCTACTCGCTGTCGAGCGCGCCGGGAGTCGATGAGCACCTGAAGGTCACGGTGAAGCGGGTGGCCGGCGGGCTCGGGTCGAACTGGCTCTGCGACAACGTCCGGCCCGGTGACACGCTGGAGGTGCTGCCGCCCGCCGGCCTGTTCACGCCGGATCGGCTGGACGGCCGTCTGCTTCTCTTCGCCGGCGGCAGCGGCATCACCCCGGTGATCTCGATCGTCAAGGCCGTGCTGGCGCGGCCCGAGGGGAACGCGGTGCTCTGCTACGCCAACCGCGACGAGTCGTCGGTGATCTTCGCCGCCGAACTGCGGGAGCTGGTGGAGCGGCATCCCGACCGCTTCCAGGTGATCCACTGGCTGGAGAGCGTCCAGGGCCTGCCGACGGTCGGCGCCCTGGCCTCGCTCGCGGCCCCGTACGCGGACGGCGACGCCGCGTTCGTCTGCGGGCCGGAGCCGTTCATGGACGCCGTCCGCGAGGCGCTGCGGAGCGTCGGGATGCCTCGGGACAAGGTGATCGCGGAGCGGTTCCACTCGCTCACCGGCGACCCGTTCGCGGAGCCGGAGCAGGTTCCCACGGCGCCCGAGGAGGCCGCCGGGGCGCTGGTCACGGTCACGCTCGACGGGGAGCGGCACTCGCTCGCCTGGCCCTCGGAGACCCCGTTGCTCGACCTGCTGCTCGCCAACGGGATCAGGGCGCCGTTCTCCTGCCGGGAGGGGGCGTGCAGCGCCTGCGCCTGCCAGGTCGTCGCGGGCGAGGTGAAAATGCTGCGCAACGACGTCCTCGAGGAAGAGGACCTGGCGGAGGGCTGGGTGCTCGGCTGCCAGTCCGTGCCGGTGACCGACAGCGTCGAAGTCACCTACGACTGAATGTCACCGACGACGGAGCCCGGGAAGGCGGTGCGCGGAGGACCCGGCGGTGTTCCCGCCGCCGAGCCCCCTGCGCGGATCGTCTCGCTATTCCCCGGGGACGGGCCGGGCCGCCGCGTGCCGCGCGGCGACGTAGCCGAAGGCGATGGCGGGCCCGATCGTGGCGCCCGCACCGGCGTACTCGTTGCCCATCACCGAGGCGGACGCATTGCCGGTGGCGTAAAGCCCGTCGATCGGGGCGCCGTCGGCGTCCAGGACCCGGGCGTGCTCGTCGGTGACGAGGCCGCCCTTGGTGCCGAGGTCGCCGGCCTCGATGCGGACCGCGTAGTAGGGCCCGGCGCCGATCCGGTCGAGGTTGGGATTGGGCAGCGTCGGGTCTCCGTAGTAGTGGTCGTAGGCGCTGTCGCCGCGGCCGAAGTCCTCGTCCCGGCCGTTCCGGGCGAAGCCGTTGAAGCGTTTCACGGTGGCCTTGAGCGCGTCCGCGGGCACGCCGATGCGCCGGGCGAGCTCGTCGAGGGTGGCGGCCTTGGTGACCAGGCCCGTGGTGTACCAGTCCCGGGGGAACGGCTGTCCCGGCATGATCCCGGCGAACTGGTAGCGCTTGCGCGCCGTCGCGTCGAAAATCTCGTACGCGGGGACGTGCCCTCCCTCGAGCTGTGCGTGGACGAAGTTGACATAGGGCGCCGCCTCGTTCGTGAACCGTTCGCCCTTCTGGTTCACGATCACCATGCGGGGGATGCAGCGCTCGGTGACGAGGGGGAAGATCGAGCCGCCGGGCAGCCTGATCGACGGCATCCACCAGGCGTCGTCCATCAGGTCCAGGCCGGCGCCGATCCGCCGCCCGATCCGGATACCGTCGCCGACGTTGGAGCGCGCCCCGGCGCTGAAGTCCTCGCGGCCGAGTTCGGGCAGGTGCTCCTTGCGCAGTTCGGCGTCGTGGTCGAAGCCGCCGGTGGCGATGACGACGCCGCGCCGTGCCCGGACGCGCAGGGTGCGGCCGTCGCGCTCCACCACGGCGCCCGTCACCCGGCCGTCCTCGACGACCAGGTCGATGAGCGGGGCGTTGAGCCACAGCGGGATGTGCAGGTCCTGCATCGTCAGCCGCAGCCGGACCACGAGCGAGGCGCCGAGCGTCTTCATGTGCCGGCGGCGCACGAGGTTGCTCAGCACCCGCCAGGCGGCGACCCGCAGCATCCACTTGCCGGACCAGGTGCGCCGGAACATCATCAGCTGCCGTCCCTCGTACCCGGTGAACCACAGGCCCATCGGGGACGGCAGATCCGCCTCCAGCAGCAGCTCCTCGTCCGGGCCGAGACGCCGCGCGTCGATCGGCTTCGGCTCGATCGTCCGTCCGAGGGGGCGGCCGCCCGGTTCCTCCGGGTGGTAGTCGGAGTAGCCGGGGCACCAGCTGAAGTCCATGTGCCGGCTCGCCCGGTGCAGCATCTCCATCGCCGCGGGGCCCTGCTCGACGTAGGCGTCCAGCCGGGACGCCGGGACGCGGTCGCCGATGATCGCCCGCAGGTAGCGCCGCACGTCCTCCGGGTCGTCCGTGCGGCCGAGCCGCTCGAGCGTGGGGTTGTTGGGGATCCAGATCCCGCCGCCCGACAGGGCGGTCGATCCGCCGTAGCGCGGCGCCTTCTCGACGACGAGCGCGGACAGTCCCGCGTCGTGGGCGGCGATGGCGCCGGCCATCCCGCCCGCGCCGCTGCCGGCCAGCAGGATGTCGACTTCGTGGTCCCAGGTCGGGGGACTGGACGTCATGAGGAGGGCCTCCGGTCGAGAGGGAAGGGTCGCGCACGGACACGATCGGGAGCGCGACGAGCCGCACGTCGGCGGGGGGCGAGCCCGCTGGGGCGCGGGCGACGCGCAAGGTGGGCTCCCGATCGATTCTTCGCCGGACCGCCTCCGGGGGCGATGCGATCTCCCGGCCATTGGAACGTCCCGTCAACTGCGGCGATGCCGACCGGAGCGGTCCGGTGGCCACCCGGGGACGGCCGGACGGGCGCCGTGCGACGGAGATCAGAACCAGTCGGTCAACCGCGGCCAGGTGGCCCACGCGTCCAGCGCCCCGGTCGGCCATCCGCCGCTCCGGCGGTGCTCCGCGTCGTCCGGCCGGTCCCGCGGCGGGCGGGCGCCGGACGCGCGCCAGACCCGCTGGGCGGCGTGCTGCACCGCCGGGGTGAGCCGGCCGAAGTTCATCCGGCGGATCGGCCCGCACACCGACAGCGCCGCCGCGGGCGCGCCGGGACCGCGGACGGCCGCGGCGACGCAGCCCACGCCCCGGACCGCCTCCTCCCGGTCGAACGCCGCGCCCAGCTCCCGCACCCGCTGGAGCTCGCGCAGGAAGCGGCCGGGGTCGGTGATCGTGAACGGCGTCCGCGCCCGCAGGCCCCCGTCGATCACCTGCTGGACGGTCGCGTCGTCGGCGTACGCCAGCAGCGCCTTCCCGACGCCGGTGCAGTAGGCCGGTGCCCGGCCGCCCATCCGCGAGGGGAGTCCCGCGCCCTGCGGCCCGCCGATCTTCTCCAGATAGACGACCTCGGCACCGTCCAGGACGGCCAGGTGCACCACGTTGTGGCTGGACGCGGCCAGCTGGTGCATGAACGGGATCGCGGCGTCGCGGAGCCGGTCCCGGTGGAGCACCAGCGACCCGAGTTCGAGCATGCGGAGGCCGAGCCGGTACTGGTTGCCCTCACGGATCAGCCACCGGACCGCGACCAGCCGTTCGAGGATGCGGTGCACGGACGAGCGGGGCAGGTCCGTGCGGCGGACCACGTCGGCGAGCGACAGCTGGGCCGGGCCGTCGAACGCGTCGAGGATGAGCACGACACGGTCGATCATGGACGGCGGGGTCGCGGGGCCGTTTCTCATCCGGACTCTCCTGTTCGCCGCGGCGGCCCCTCGGCGCGGGACGCGGTGATCTGACATGGGTGACGGGGCCGCCCGAGCGGGAGGAGACCACGATGGGTGAGCGGGTCGGGGACGCCGTCGCGGAGGTGCTCCCCCGGCTGCGGGACCGCGCGGACGGGGCCGACCGGGCCGCGGCGGTTCCCCGCGCGTCGCTCGACGAGCTGACCGCGGCCGGTGTGTTCCGCATGCTCGCGCCCGTCCGGCACGGCGGAACGGAGTCCGACCTCGTCGGGTTCCTCGAGGTCGTCCGGGACATTTCGGCGTCGTGCGGATCGACGGGCTGGCTGGCGGGATGGTTCGGGGCGCACCTCTGGCATCTCGCGCTGTTTCCGGCCGAGGCCCAGCAAGACGTGTGGGGCGCCGAGCCGGACGCGCTGGTGGCCGCGGCCTACGCGGCGACCGGGAACGTCGTGGAGGTCGCGGGCGGATACCGCCTGCAGGGTCGGTGGAGCTGGGCGACCGGGTGCGAGCACGCCGGCTGGGTGCTGCTGGGCGGGATGCTCACCGCTCCGGACGGCGGGCCGACGGACCTGGCGGCGTTCCTGGTGCCCGCGGGCGAGCTGCGGATCGAGCGGAACTGGGACACCGTCGGCCTGCGGGCCGCCGCCGCGCACGACCTCGTCGCCGAGGACGTCTTCGTCCCGGCGCACCGGACGCTGAGCTTCGCGCCCTGCCTGGAGGGGAACGCCCCGGGCCGGGCGGCGAACCCTGGCGTGCTGTACCGGCTGCCGCTGCCGTCGGTGTTCGCCGCGGTCGTCGCCGCGTCGGCCATCGGGATGGCGGAGGGCGCGTACGCCTCCCAGGTCGGGTGGTTGCGGACCCGGCTCGGCGCGTCGTGGAGCGGGTTCTCGCCCGGCACCGACGACTTCAGCAACGCCCGCCTCGCCGCCGCGGGCGTCGACGTGGACGCGTCGTGGCTGCAGGTGGTCCGTGATGTGCGGGAGCTCGTGCGGGCCGCCGCGACGGCCGGTTCGGCCGTCCCGATGGAGCTGCGGCGGCGGATCCGGCGCGACCAGGTGGTGGCCACGCGGCGGGCGGCCGCCGCCGTGGACCACCTGTTCGAGCACTCCGGCGGCGAGGTCGTGCGCCTGGGCAACCCGGTGGAGCAGGCGTGGCGGAACATCCACACCACGCAGGCGCACGCCCTCAACGACCTGGACCGGACCCTGGCCATGTACGGCGCGGGCGAACTGGCGGTCGACGTCCATCCGCCGATGGTCTGAGACCGCCGTGACCAGGGTGGGGGACAGGGACAGGTTCGTCACCTCACCCTTCGCCGAATCGCGCCAGCCCGGAACCGAGCACCGGCGCGGCTCCCATGCGGACCTCGAAGGCCGCGTCGGCGCCCGTCACGTCCGCCTTCAGCTCCAGGACGTCCCCGGGGACGACCGGTGCGGTGAAGCGGCAGCTCGCGACGCGCAGATCGGCGGGGTGCGCGCCGATGCCGCGCGCGAGGACGAGGAGGCTCGCGGCCATGGTGCACAGCCCGTGCAGGATCGGACGCTCCTGGCCGATCGCCCGCGCCGCGTCCGGATCGATGTGGATCGCGTGCCTGTCGCCGCACAATCGGTAGAGCGCCGCCTGCTCGGGGAACGTTTCGACCGGCAGCGTGTGCGTCGCGGACTCCACCGCGGTGCGCGGGCCGCCCGGCCCGCGCTCTCCGCCGAAGCCGCCGGCTCCGGGCGCGAAGATCGACCAGCGGGCGACGAAGCACGCGCTGTCCACCCGGACCTCGAAGACGGCCGCCGAGCCCTTGTCCCATACGGCCTCCACCGACGCCGACATCGTCAGCTCGCCGCTCGGCGGCAGCGGAGCCAGCACCTCCAGGTGCTGGGCGCCGTGCAGCCCGCGGGACGTGTCGAACGCGCCCGCCGCGCCGAGCGCGTCCGGCCCCCACTGGGCGAGCGTGAGCCCGAAGGTGGGCAGCGTGCGGAGCCGGTCCTCGTGGACGAGGTCGAGTTCGGTGGCTTTCGCCCCGACCGCGAGGGCGTACAGAATCGCGTCCCGCTCGGTCCACGCGACCGTCCGCTCGCCGAGGGAGCGGCCGGCCCAGTCGCCCGCGTTCGTCGGGGTGTCGTGCGCCTGCGGCATCAGGACGTCCGCTCCAGGATCAGCGCCATGCCCTGGCCGCCCGCGGCGCACATGGTGACGGCGCCGACCTCCCCGTCGCGGTGGCACAGCCCGTTGACGAGGGTGGTGATCATACGGGCGCCGGTCATGCCGAACGGATGGCCGAGCGCGATCGCGCCGCCGTGCGGGTTCACCACGTCCGGGTCCAGGCCGAGGTCGTCGCACACCGGGAGGACCTGCGCGGCGAACGCCTCGTTGATCTCGACGAGATCGAGGTCGGAAGCGCTCAGCCCGGCGTTGTCGAGGGCCCGGGTCATCGCCTCGGTCGGGCCGAGGCCCATGATCTCCGGGGAGAGGGCCGACACCCCGGTGGAGACGATCCGGGCCAGCGGCGCCAGCCCGAGGTCGCGGGCGCGCTCGTCCGACATGACGACCAGGGCGGCGGCGCCGTCGTTGAGCGGGCAGCAGTTCGCCGCGGTGACCGTCCCGTCCGGGCGGAACACCGGGGCGAGCCCCGACACCTTCTCGACGGTCACGCCCGGTCGCGGGCAGTCGTCGCGGGCGACGACCGTGCCGTCCGGGAGAACGACCGGAGTGATGTCGATGTCGAAGAACCCGTCGGCGATCGCCTTCTCCGCCAGGTTCTGGCTCCGCACCGCGAACTCGTCCTGACGCTCGCGGCTCACGCCGCGCAGTGCCGCGACGTTCTCCGCCGTTTGTCCCATGGCGATGTAGGGGTCGGGGAGTTCGCCGGCGTCGCGTGGATCGGTCCACGGGGGAGCGCCCGCGGTGGAGCGGGCCTCGGTCCGGGCCGCCGCCTCGGCGTACCGCGGGTTGCGGGTGCCGTCCATCCCGTCCGCCTTGCCCTTGCCGAACCGGGAGACCGACTCCGCCCCGGCGGCGACGAAGGCGTGACCCTCGCCCGCCTTGATCGCGTGCAGCGCCATCCGGGTCGCCTGCACGCTCGAGGCGCAGTACCGCTGCACGACCGTGCCGGGAACCCCGTCCAGTCCCGCGCCCACGGCGACCTGCCGCGCGATGTTGTACCCCTGCTCACCCGCGGGCTGCGCGCATCCGACGACGATGTCGTCGAGGGACGCCGGGTCGAGCGCGGGTACCTGCGCGAACGCGGCGGCGAGCATCTGCCCCAGCAGATCGTCCGCGCGGACGTCTTTCAGCGATCCCTTGAACGCCCGGCCGATCGGTGACCGGGCCATGGCGACGATGACGGCGTCGGGCATGACTACCTCCAATGAAGAAACCTGGGGTGGCGGATCGGCACGGGTCAGCCGGCGCCGTAGACCGGCTCGGGAGCGGGGGAGCCGTCGATGAGCCCGCGCAGCGCGTCCCCGACGTCGGCGGCGTCCCACCGGTGCCCGAGGGCGGCGGAGAGGCCGTGCCGCCAGCCGTCCTCCAGGCAGATGCGGCCGCCCTCGACCTCGATCACCCGGCCGGTCACGTCCACGGACTCCTCGGCGGCGAGCCAGGCCACGACCGGTGAGACGTTTTCGGGGGCCATGGCGTCGAATCCGGTCCCGGTCGCGGCCATCTTCTCGGCGAACGCCTGCTCGGTCATCCGGGTCCGGGCGGAGGGGGCGATCGCGTTGGCGGTTACGCCGTAGCGGCCCAGTTCCTCCGCCGCGACCAGGGTGAGGGCCGCGATCCCGGCCTTGGCCGCGCTGTAGGTCGCCTGGCCGACGCTGCCCTGCAGCCCCGCCCCGGAGGTCGTGGCGATGAAGCGCGCATCGCGTGCCCGTCCGGCCTTGGACTCCGCGCGCCAGTACGCCGCCGCGTGCCGCAGCGGGGCGAAGTGCCCCTTGAGATGCACCCGGATGACGGCGTCCCACTCCTCCTCCGAGGTGTTGACCAGCATCCGGTCGCGGAGGAACCCGGCGTTGGCGACGAGGACGTCCAGCCCGCCGAACGTGTCGATCGCCTGCCGGACGAGCCGGTGCGCGCCGTCGAAGTCGGCGACGTCCTCGGCGTTGGCCACCGCCTCCCCGCCCAGGGCGCGGATTTCCTCCACGACCTCCTGCGCGGGTTCCGACGAGCGGCCGCCGCCGTCGAGCGCTGCGCCGAGGTCGTTGACGACCACCCGGGCGCCCTGCCGGGCGAGTTCGAGCGCGTGCGCGCGCCCCAGCCCGCGTCCGGCGCCGGTGACGATGGCGATCCGGCCGGTGCAGATTCCGTTCACTGTCTCTCCTCGTCCGTGATGCGCGCCGACGATCCGCTCGGGATGCCCGGGGGCGGGGCGCACCGCGATGCTAAGTTACCTAACAAACATTTGGCCAACAAGCGTGCCCGCAGGTCGGCGCGCCGGAAAGGGGCAGGGCATGGGCATCACGTCGGAGACGAAGGACGGCGTCCGCGTCATCACGATGGACTTCCCTCCGGTCAACGCGCTCCCGGTGGCGGGCTGGGGCGACCTGGCCGCCGCCGTGGACGAGGCAGGCCGGGACGAGGACACCCGGGTGGTCGTGCTCAGGGCCGAGGGGCGCGGCTTCAACGCGGGGGTGGACATCAAGGAACTGCAGCGGACGCCCGGATTCGAGGCGCTCGTCGGGGTCAACCGGCAGTGCTACGCCGCATTCAAGGCCGTCTACGAGTGCGCCGTCCCGGTGGTCGCGGCGGTGCAGGGCTTCTGCCTCGGCGGCGGCGTAGGACTGGTCGGGAACTCCGACACCATCGTGGCGTCCGAGGACGCCTACTTCGGGGTCCCCGAGGTCGACCGCGGCGCGCTCGGCGCGGCCACGCACCTCGCCCGGCTGGTGCCCGTCCACCTGCTCCGCACCCTCTACTACACGAGCCGGGCGATCCCGGCCCGGCAGCTCGTGCAGTTCGGCTCGGTCCTGGAGGTGGTGCCTCGCGAGCGGCTCGACGACGCGGCCCTGGCGGTGGCGGGGGAGATCGCGGCCAAGGACACGACGGTCGTCCGGGCCGCCAAGGAAGCGCTGAACGGCATCGATCCCGTGGACGTCAACCGTTCCTACCGGTTCGAGCAGGGGTTCACGTTCGAGCTCAGCCTGTCGGGGGTGGCCGACCGGCACCGGGACGCGTTCGTCGCCACCGGCGAGCCGCTGAAGGGGGACCAAGCGCGCTCCTGACGCGGGAGGCCGGCGCCGCCGCCGGACCGGCGAACGCCACGACGCTCCCTTGACGTGTGATTCGGGTCATCTTACGCTCCCGAGGCTAACAAATGTTTGTTTTTGCCGTGGACGCGGCGGACGGGCGGAGGACCGGGAGATATGAGACGACGTTTCATGGCGGCGGCCGCGGCCGCCGCGAGCGCGGCGGCGTTGCTCGCCGGCTGCGGGAGCGGGCCGGAGGGCGGCGCCGGCGGGCCCTACCGGGTGCTGATGACCGCGGGGCTCAGCGCCCAGGGGACCCTGGCGGGCAACGCCGCGACGTCCGTGCTCGCGGTGAAGGCCGGGGTCGCGGCCGTCAACGAGGCCGGCGGCGTCGCCGGCCGCGAGGTGAAGCTGACCGTCGTCGACGACGAGGGCAACCCCACCACCGCCCTCACCAACATCCGGAAGGCGATCGCCTCGGACCGGCCCGACGTCGTCATCAACGCCGGGCCGTCCCCGGTGACGGCCGCGACCCTGCCCGTGCTCGGGCAGAACGAGATCCTCTCCTTCAACATCGCCCCCACGGCGGACTCGGCGGATCCGAAGAAGAACCCGCTCAACTTCGACCTGACCGGCAACCCCGAGGACTACATCCGCGGCTTCATCCCGTACCTGCGGGAGAAGGGGTACAAGTCGGCCGGGATCGTGCACGGGAGCACGGCCAGCGGCGTCACGTTCGCCGAACAGATGGAGCCCGCGCTGGAGAAGGCGGGCATCACCGTCGCCGGAAACGAGGAGTACGACACGGCGGCGCTCGACATGACGCCCCAGCTCCAGGCGCTGAAGTCGCGGAACCCGGATGTACTGATCATGGACGGCTACGGGGCGCCGGTCGGGCACCTGCTCAAGGGCGTCGAGAAGCTCGGCTGGGACGTGCCCGTCGTCGGCAACAACTCGGTGAGCGCGACCAGCCTCGTCTCGACGCCCCCGCCCGGCGGCGTCCTCGGCACGGCCCAGACCGAGAACCTCGTCATGCAGGTCTACAAGAGCACCGTGCACGACCCGGACGACACGGCCGTGAACGACGTGGTCGCGGCCATGACCGGACTGGGGAAGATCGAGTCCACGCTCATCATGGCGACCAACTACGACGCGCTGCCCCTGATCGCCGCGGCGGCCGCCGACGTCGGCCGGTCCGACGACCCGAAGGCGCTCGCCGAGGCGCTCGAAAAGCCCGAGGTGCAGAAGACGGCCGAGGTCGTGATCATCGGCGGCTACAACTTCAAGCCCGGATCCCACGGCCCCAACCTCACCGCCGAGGACTT
The DNA here is from genome assembly GCF_040679555.1 of Spirillospora sp. NPDC052242. NCBI lineage: Bacteria > Bacillati > Actinomycetota > Actinomycetes > Streptosporangiales > Thermomonosporaceae > Spirillospora > Spirillospora sp. NPDC052242. Next base: position 50,116 of record NZ_JBFAUZ010000038.1, on the reverse strand, counting down.
CGACTTCGTCGCGCCGTCACCCGTGAAGAACGGCCAGTTCACGTGAGGCGGCCCGGACGGGCCGGGGGAGGCGGCCGACCATGACGATCATCTGGGGCGGGCTGGCGCTCGGCGCGGTGTACGCGCTGGTCGCCATCGGATACAACATCGTCTTCATCTCGTCGAAGACGTTCAACTTCGCGCAGGCGCAGCTCATGATGGTGGGCACCTTCGTCGCCTACACCGGTCTGGTGACGCTGCGGCTCCCGGTGGCGGTCGTGGTCCTTCTCGCCACGGCCGCGGTCACGCTCGTCGCGGCGGTCGAGGAGCGGCTTGCCGTCCGGCCGGTCGAGGACCCCGAGACGGTGCTGGTCACCACCCTCGGCGCGGGGGTGCTCATCAACGGCCTGACCCAGGTCGTCTGGGGCGGGCAGCCGCTGGCCGTGCCGTTCTTCGGCGGTGACGGGGTACTGGAGCTCCTCGGCGGACGGGTCTACCCGGTGGAGATCGCGCTCGTCGCCGTCGCCGTGGCCCTGGTCGTCCTGTTCGGCTGGTTCGCCCGCCGTTCCGTCACCGGCCTGACGCTGCTCGCGATGGCCGAGGACCGCGAGGCGGCGATGCTGCGCGGGGTCGACGTCCGCCGGCTGGCCTTCGGCGCGTTCGCCGCGTCGGGGGCGCTCGCCGGACTGCTGGGCGTCTTCGTCGGCCCGAAGACCTTCGCCGTCGCGACCCTCGGCGCCTCGCTGGCGCTCAAGGGCTTCGTCGTCATGGCGATCGGCGGGTTCGGGTCGATGCCGGGCACGCTCGTCGGCGGCATGGTGGTCGGGCTGGCCGAGGCGCTCGCCGCCCGCCATCTGGGCAGCGAGTTCGCCGCGATCTCCGTGTTCGCCGTGCTGATCGCCATCCTGCTGGTCCGGCCGTCCGGGCTGTTCGTCCGCACGCGGGAGAGGTTGGTGTGACGATGGGCCTCTGGCGGGGACTGCGCGCCCTTCCCACCTGGACCGTGCCGGTGCTCTGCGCGGCCGTGCTCCTGCTGCTCCCGGCGTTCGGGCTCGGCTTCTCGGCCACCCGGCAGATCCAGCTCGCCTGCATCCTCGCCCTCCTGGTCAGCGGGCTGAACCTCAGCCTCGGGTACGCCGGGGAGCTGGCGCTCGGCCAGGCGGCGATGTACGCCTTCGGCGCCTACACGGCCGGCCTGCTCTCGGTCGCCGGGCACACCGACATCGTGCTGCAGCTCGCCGCCGCCGGCCTGGCGGTCCTGGTGGTGGGCGTGCTCACCGGGATGGTGGGGCTGCGGCTGGGGAGCTGGTCGCTGGCGATGACGTCGTTCTTCCTGGTGCTGATCGTGCCGGACGTCCTCGCCGTCTTCGACGATCGCACCGGGGGCCGGAACGGGCTCAGCGGCATCCTCGGCCCGACGCTGTTCGGCCGTCCGCTGGGCCCGACCGAGATCTACCTCGTGATCGCGGTGGTGCTCGTCGCCTGGTTCGCGGTCATGCGCAACATCGTGACGTCCCGGCACGGCGTGGCCCTGCGGGTGCTGAAGCAGAGCCCCGTCCTGGCGTCGTCCATGGGGATCTCGGTGTTCCGGATGAAGCTGCTGGCGTACGCGCTGGGCGCCATTCCGGCGGGCCTCGCGGGCGCCCTCTTCGCGAACCTCGACCTGTACGTCTCGCCCGAGGCGTTCGGCTTCGTGCTCGCCACGACGATCCTCGCGGCGGCGATCCTCGGCGGCGTGACCAGCGTGTACGGCGCCCTGGCGGGAGCGGCCATCATGCAGTTCGGGCCGAACCAGTCGTCGCGGTTCCAGGAGTTCGCGCTGGTCTTCACCGGCGCGTTTTTGATCATCGGTGGGGTCCTGCTTCGCGGCGGGCTGGCGGGCCCGGCCCGCCGTGCCGTGGCGCGCCTCGACCGGGCCGCGGGGATCCGCCCCCGGCCCGGGGCCGGTGCCGCGGAGGCGGCCGTCCCGCGGATCCGCGGGACGGAACTGGTCGTGGACGGCGTCTCCAAGTCGTTCGGCGGCAACCGGGCTCTCGACGGGGTGAGCTTCCGTGCGGAGCCGGGGCGGGTGACCGCGCTGATCGGGCCGAACGGCTCGGGCAAGACCACGCTGCTCAACATGGTCTGCGGCTTCTACCGCACCGACTCCGGCCGCATCCTCCTGGACGGCGCGCGGCTGGACGGGGCCGCCGCACACCGGGTGTCGCGGGCGGGCGTCGCGCGGACCTTCCAGACGCCCAGCGTTCCCGACGGGGTGACGGTGCTGGAGGCCGTCGCCGCGGGCCGGTACTCGGCGGACCGGGTGTCCGTTCTGTCCGCCGTCCTGCGGCTGCCGCGGTTCCGCCGGGCCCGGCGCGCGGACGTCGCGGAGGCCGAGCGCATGCTCGCGCTGGTCGGCATGGCGGAGCTGCGCGACGAACCGGCGTCCTCGTTGCCCCTGGGCATGCGGCGGCTGCTGGAAGTGGCGCGGTCCCTCGCCGCCTCGCCCGGGGTGCTGCTGCTGGACGAGGCCGCGTCCGGGCTGGACGAGGACGAGGTCGAGCGGCTGGCGGAGCTGATCCGGCGGATCCGCCGGGCGGGCGGGACGGTGGTCCTGGTCGAGCACAACTTCCGGCTCGTCCTGGACCTTGCGGACGACATCGTCGTGCTGGCGCACGGCCAGGTCGTCGCGCACGGGCCGCCGGCGGAGATCGAGACGAACCCGCGGGTGCTCGCCGAGTACCTGGGAGCCACGGAGGAGGTGTCATGACGGACGAGTCCCCGGACGCGTCCCCGCGGAAGCCCGTGCTGCGGGCGCGCGGGCTCGCCACCGGGTACGGCGACCTGCGGGTGGTCTGGGACGTGAGCCTGGACGTGTGGCCCGGCGAGCTGACCGTGCTCCTCGGGCGCAACGGCGCCGGCAAGACGAGCACGCTGCGGGCGCTCGCCGGTCTGAACAAGGCGTCCGGCGGGACGGTCGAACTGGACGGCGCCGACGTGACCCGGACGCCCGCGCACCGGAGGGTGCGGCGCGGCCTGGCGTACGTGCAGGAGGGCAAGCGCGTCTTCCACCGGCGGACGGTCGAGCAGAACCTCATCGTGGGCGGCTGCACGCGCCGCATGTCGCGGTCGGCGCTGCGCGGCGAGGCCGACCGGATCTACGAGATCTTCCCGGTGCTGGGCGAGAAACGGAACGTGCTCGCGGGCGACATGTCCGGCGGGCAGCAGCAGATGCTCGCGATCGGCCAGGCGCTGATGGCGGCGCCGAAGGCGCTGATGCTGGACGAGCCGTCCGGCGGCCTCGCGCCGGTGATCGTGGCGCAGGTCATGGAGCAGGTGGCACGGCTCACGGAGCACGGCATCGGCGTGCTGCTGGTGGAACAGGCGCTCGAGGCGTCGGTCCGGGTCGCCGACCACATCGTCGTCCTCGACATGGGACGGGTGCTGGTCGGCGTCCGCAAGGACGAGGTGGACGACATCGCCACGCTGCGCGAGGCGTACTTCGGCCGACGGGCCGGGCGGCCGCCGGAGCACGCGCCGACGGAGCCGTGAGGAAGGAACGAGAGTTGGCGTTGCAGATCGATTTCGCGGGCCGCGTGGTCCTGGTGACCGGGGGCACCCGGGGCGTCGGGGCCGGGATCGCCCGGACGTTCCTGGAGGCCGGTGCGGTCGTCGAGGTGTGCGGCCGCACCGAGCCCGAGGGCACGGCGTCCGGCCCGAGGTTCAGCCGGGTGGACGTGCGGGACGAGGACCAGGTCGCCCGGTGGGTCGACGAGGCGGCCGGGCGGCACGGCCGCATCGACGTCGCCGTGAACAACGCCGGCGGAGCGCCCTTCACCGGGTTCGCCTCGGCGTCCTCCCGCTTCCACCGCAGGGTCACCGACCTCAACTTCCTCGCGGGCGTCTTCGTGGCACAGGCGGTGCACCCGGTGATGAGCGAGCAGGACTCCGGAGGCGTCGTCCTCAACATCACCTCGATCAGCGCGCGGCGGCCCAGCCCCGGGACGGCGGTGTACGGGGCGGCGAAGGCCGCGCTGGAGAGCCTGACCCGCAGCCTCGCCGTCGAGTGGGCGCCGCGGATCCGGGTCAACGCCGTCAGCTGCGGTCTCGTCGAGACCGAGGGTTCGGCGGAACACTACGGGGAGCCCGGCCAGATGGAACGCGTGGCCGCGACGATCCCGCGGGGCGTGTTCGCCGCGCCCGCCGACATCGGGCGCGCCTGCGCGCTGCTCGCCTCCCCGCTCGCCGCCCACATCACCGGCGCCGTCCTCAACGTGGACGGCGGCGGCGAGTGGCCGGCGTTCCTCCAGCACGCGCCGGGTACCGAGAAGCTGCCGGGATCGGCGCCCTGAACGCGGGCGGGGGCCGGGAGCGGGCCTCAGCCGCCGTCCGTCCGGACGGCGGCGGCCCGCTCCCGCAGCACCGTCTTGAGGATCTTGCCGGCCGCGTTGCGCGGCAGGCTCGCGGTGAGGACGATCTCGCGGGGCGCCTTGAACCCGGCCAGCCGGGCACGGCAGTGCGCGACGAGCTCGCCGGGGTCGGGCGCGGCTCCCGGACGGGCGACGACGTGCGCGACCGCGACCGAGCCCAGGCGCGCGTCGGGACGGGCCACGACCGCGGCCTCGGCGACGTCGGGGTGCGCGGCCAGGACGTTCTCCACCTCGGCCGGGTAGACGTTGAAACCGCCGACGGTGAACATGTCCTTCAACCGGTCGGTGATCTTGAGGCAGCCGTGCTCGTCGAGGCGGCCGACGTCGCCGGTGCGCAGCCAGCCGTCCGGATCGACGGCGGCGCGGGTGGCCTCCTCGTCCTCGAAGTAGCCGAGCATCGTGTTGCGTCCGCGGACCAGGATCTCGCCGTCCTCGCCCGGCGCCGCCTCCGCGCCGTCGCGCCCCACCAGGCGCAGCTCCACGCCGTCGACCGGCGGCCCGGTCGTCTCCGCGACGTGGCGGGGGTCCTCGTTCGGGCGGGACTGGGTGACCATCATGCACTCGGTCAGCCCGTACGCCTGCGCCACCTGGTCGAACCCGAGTTCCTCCCGCATCCGGGTGAAGAGGGTCTCCGGGACGGTCGCCGCGCCCGCGGTGGCGAAGCGCAGCGAGGACAGATCGTGCTCCGCCAGCCGTGGGTTCGCCAGCAGCGACAGGAACAGCGTCGGCGTCCCGGGCATCACGGTGATGCGCTCGCGCTCGATCAGCTCCAGCAACCGGTCGCCGTCGAAGACCGGAACCGGGTGGATCGAGGCTCCGGCGGTGAGCGCGGTGATCACCCCCGCCTTGTATCCGAAGCCGTGGAAGAAGGGGTTGACCACGGCGTAGCGGTCGTCCGGGGACAGGTTCGCGCCTGCGGCCCAGATGCGGGCGACGTCGACCGTCTGGCGGTGGGCGCTCATGACGCCCTTCGCCCGTCCGGTGGTGCCCGACGTGTACAGGATGTCGCACAGATCGTCGGGCTTCACCCGGTCGGCGGCCTCCCGGGCCGTCTCCGGGGGGACGCCGTTCCCGGCGGCGAGGAAGTCGTCCCAGGGCAGCGCGCCGTCGGGCGCCCGTCCGGCGGGCACGTCGATGACGGTCCGCAGGTGCGGCAGTCCCGGGACGGGGCCCGTGCCCCCGGGCTCCGCGGGCTCCTCGGCGGCCGCCGCCCGCAGCATGCCGACGAGGTCGAGGTCGAGGAAGCCGTTCGCGGTGACCAGCGCGCGGGCGCGGGAGCGCGCGAGGATCGCCGCGGCCTCGTGGCCCCGGTAGCGTGTGTTCATCGGCACGACGACCGCGCCGACGGACTGGGCGCCGAGCATCGCGACGACGAACTCGTACCGGTTCGGCATCCAGATCGCGACGCGGTCGCCGGAGCGTACCCCGATCCCGAGGTAGGCGCGCGCGGCGCGCTCGACGAGCCCTGCCAGGTCCCGGTACCGCAGGCGCACGTCCCCGTCCACGACGGCCGGGCGCGCGCCGTGGTCGCGGACGGCGTCGCGGAGCATTCCGGGGATGGTCGTCGACGGGCTCACGGCGTGCATGTCACTCCAAGGGTGCGGGGCGGATGCGGTGTCCGGTCGCGCCGTGCGCGACACTGGACCACCGAACGAACAAATACTTGGTCAACCAGAGGGAGACGCAGATGGCGGTGGCGAAGGCGGGCGGCCGGGCGCCGAAGAAGGAGGCGGTCCGGGCGGACGGCATCGACAGGCGCGCTCGCCTGCTGGCCGTCGCGGCCGAACTCTTCGCCACCAAGGGCTACGCGGCCACGACGGTGCGCGACATCGCCGATAACTCCGGCATCCTGGCCGGCAGCATCTACCACCACTTCAGCTCCAAGGAGGCCATGCTCGACGAGATCCTCCGGGACTTCCTCTCCCGGCTCTACGAGCGGTTCTCCGAGATCGAGCGGCAGGGCGACGACCCGCGCGAGGCGCTCGGCAAGCTCATCCGCGTCTCCTTCGGATGGATCCACGAGGCCCCGCACGCGGTCGCCGTGTACCAGAACGAGAGCGACAACCTGATCGGGCAGGAGGCGTTCGCCTACGTCGGCGACTACAGCCTGAAGATCGAGCACATCTGGCTGCGGGTGCTCACCGCGGGTCAGACGTCCGGGGTGTTCCGCCCGGACCTCGACATCAAGGTGTCCTACCTGTTCGTCCGCGACGCCATCTGGTCGTCGGTGCGCTGGTACCGTCCCGGCGGGCAGCTGACGTCCGAGAGGCTCGCCGACGAGTTCCTCGCCCTGGCCCTGAACGGCCTGCTCTAGGGACGCCCGCCGCCCTCCGCTCAACCGGCGACCTCGCGCGCCCGCGCCGAGGACGGGTCGATCACCTCGCGGATCAGCCGCAGTTCCTCCGGCGTGGGCGCGCGGGTCTCGGTCGCGTCCGTCCCGTCGATCGCGAATCCCGTGTTGCGCCGGACGTCCTCGACGGTGACGCCCGGATGCACCGACCGGATGCGCAGGGTCCCGTCGGCGGCGTAGTCCAGGACGGCGAGGTCGGTGATGACGACCCCGAGGTCGTGGAACCGCAGCGCCGCGCCCCCCGCCGCGCGCGCCCGGTCGTTGCCCACGCCGGACACGATGTCGACGCGCTCGACGAAGACCTTGGGCGAGTGGCGGGCCACCCAGTAGTTCGTCCGGTGGTTCACGGTGTTGCCGGGCGCCCCCCGCACGCCGATCAACTGCCGCTTGGGACGGCGCCAGTCCCCGATCGCGGAGATGTTCTGGTTGCCGTACCGGTCGAGCTGGCTCGCCCCCATCATGCTCTGCCGCCGACCCGACTGCAGGACGTCGAAGATGTTGCGGAACGGTACCCACGCCTCGATCACGCCGCCGTGCGCGGCGGTCCGGCCGAGCGGCGGGGGCTCGCTCATGAAGAACGCCTCGCCGTCGGACAGCACGAGGTCGGGGGAGTGGGTCAGGCGGGCGAGGCGGGCGCCGATCACCGGAACGGTGCCCACGGCGTGCGCCAGCACCTCTCCGGCGCCGCGCCAGGAATCGGACGCGGCGGCGATGCAGACCTCGGCTCGGGTGAACTCCACGGTCAGGCACTCCTCTCGTTCGCGCCGGACGCGGCGGGGGCCGCGCGGCCCTCGACGGCGGCGCGGTAGCCGTCCTCGCCGGTGCGCAGGTACGTCTCCTCGAAGGCCCGCCAAGCCTCGGGGTCCTTGGCGGCGGTGGCGTACTCCTTCTGGAACGCCTCGTCGCGCTCGTAGCCGGGGGCGCAGGACGTGAAGTGGGCGCCGCCCGGCGCCTCGATCACGCCCGTCACGTACATCCGGCCGACGAGGAGCGACTGCACCGGTGCGGCGCGCCCGTCCGCGCCGGGCGCGAGCAGCCGCTCGGTCGGCACGACCTCCTCGCAGCTGAGGTAGCAGCGGTCCGCGCCCATGGCGTACAGGTCGTCGAAGTAGGGGTCCGGGCCGAGGTACTGCCCGTTGCCCGCGGCGTCCGCGCGGTCGAGGTGGATCAGCGCGACGTCCGTCCGGAGCGCGGGCATCGCGACGTACTCCTCGTCGGAGTAGGGGGACGCGACGGTGCGCAGGTCCGGATTCATGGTGAGGACGTCGGAGGCCAGGCCGGCGCGCGTCGGCAGGAAGTCGAGGCGCTGCGCGGCGGCCCGCAGGCCCGCCACGTACATGCCCTCGTCGTACTCGGCGATTTCGACGGTGCCGCTCTCGCGGGCGGCGCGGAAGTGCGGGTCGAGGGGGATGCTGTCCAGCGACACGAAACCGTAGACCAGCTTGCGCACCTTTCCGGCCGCGCAGAGCAGCCCGACGTCGGGCCCGCCCAGGCTCACGACCGTGAGGTCGCGCACGTCCGTCCGCAGCAGCGCGCGGACGAGCGCCATGGGCTTGCGGCGGGAGCCCCAGCCGCCGATGCCGATGGTCATCCCCGATTCGATCGTCCCGGCGAAGTCCTCCAGGGACATCGTCTTGTCCGTCAACGTGGTCGGTCCTCCTCGGTCTTCGGGGACGCCCGGCGCTTGCCGGTGCACGTCGCGTCCCGCATACTCGTCGGACAGTATCAAAACAAACATTTGTTAGAGAGGGAAGGCCCCGTATGGCACAGCAGCCCGCCACGGCCTCGCCGACGCCCGACGAGAACGGCTCCGGGACGCGGAGACATCCCGCGCTGAGAACCCGGGCGACGGAGCTGTTCGGCGTCGAGTACCCGATCGTCCAGACCGGCATGGGATACGTCTCCGACGCTCGCCTCACCGCGGCGACCGCCGAGGCCGGCGGCCTCGGCGTCCTCAGCGCCGGGCTGCTGTCCTACGAAGAGCTGTCGCAGGCCATCGACGGTGTGCAGTCGCTCACCGACCGGCCGTTCGGCGTCAACCTCCGCGCCGACCAGCCGGACGTCGTCAAGCGCGTCGACCTGCTGATCCGCAAGAAGGTGAAGGTCGCCTCCTTCGCGCTGGCCCCCCGCGAGGACCTGATCAAGCGCTGCAAGGACGGCGGGCTGGTGGTGATGCCCTCCACCGGCGCCCGCCGGCACGTCGAGAAGGTCGCCGCCTGGGGCGCCGACGCCGTCGTCGTGCAGGGCGGGGAGGGCGGCGGGCACACCGGCCAGGTCCCGACCAGCCTGCTGCTGCCCCAGGCCCGCGACGCGGCCGACGACATCGTCGTCCTCGGCGCGGGCGGCTTCTTCGACGGCCGCGGCCTGGTGTCGGCCCTCGCCTACGGAGCCGACGGGATCGCGATGGGCACCCGCTTCCTCCTCACCACCGACTCGCCGGTGGCGCAGGTCGTCAAGGAGGAGTACCTCCGCCGCGGCGTCGACGACACCGTCCTCACGCTGCAGATCGACGGGGTGCCGCAGCGGGTCGTCCGCGGCCGCACCATCGACCGGCTCGAGCGCGGCACCGCCCCCGGCCGCCTGCTGCGGGCGGCCGGGAACGCCGTCGCCTTCCAGCGGATGTCCCGGACGCCCTGGAAGGAGATCGTCCGCGAGGGCCTGGCGATGAGGCGCAACCACGGCCTGAGCTGGAGCCAGGTCGTCATGGCGGCCAACGCCCCCATGCTCTACCGGACCGCGCTGCTGGACGGACGTCCCGACATCGGCGTCATGGCCACGGGGCAGGTCGTCGGCCTCATCGACGACCTGCCGAGCTGCCGCGAGCTGATCGCGCGCATCGTCGACGAGGCCGTCGACGTCCTCGAACGCCTCGAGCGCGGCGGACGCTAGGGTCCCGCCGGGGCGGCCCCGGCCGCCCCGGCGGAGGCGGGCAGCAGACGGCGCCGATGCTCGTGCGGCTGCCCGAACAGCTGCGACGTCGCGTGCGCCCGCTTGAACAGCAGCTGCGCGTCGTGCTCCCAGGTGATGGCGATCCCGCCGTGCAACTGGACGGTCTCCGCGGCCACCGCGTTCAGCGCGTCCGAGCACCACGCCTTCGCCATCGCCGCCCGTTCCCCGAAGTCCGGCGCGTCCCGGGCGGCGGACCAGGCCGCCGCCCAGGACAGCGTCCGGGACGTCTCCACGTGCACGAGCATGTCGGCCATCCGGTGCTTGAGCGCCTGGAACGAGCCGATCGGACGGCCGAACTGCTCGCGCTCCTTGGCGTAGGCGACCGTCATGTCGAGACCGCGCTGGGCCGCTCCGACCTGCAATGCGGTGACGGCGACGGCCGCGACGTCGCGCAAATCGGCGAGCAGGCCGCGCGCGTCCCCGCCCAGCGGACGTGCGGGAGCCGCGTCGAAGTCGATCCGCGCGAAGCGCAGCGTCAGGTCCAGGCCGGTCACGGGGGTGCGCCGGACGCCGCCCGCGCCGGGATCGACCTCGTACAGGCCGACCCCGCCGGTCTCCCGGGCGGCCACGACGAGCAGCACGTCGGCTTCGGCGCCGTCGAGGACGAGGTGGGACGTCCCGCTCAGCGAGGCTCCGCCTTCGGCGTCCGCGGCCCGCACGTCGGAGCGGTCCAGGTGCCAGTGCCCGTCGCAGGAGGCCCAGGCGAGCGCGGCCAGGGACGTGCCCGCGGCGATGCCGGGAAGCAGCCGTGCGCAGGCGTCGGCGTCGCCCGATCGCAGGATCGCCTGCGCGCCGAGGACCGCCGAGCCGAGGAGCGGGGAGGGGGTGAGCGCGTACCCGAGCCGCTCCAGCACGACATGCGTCTCGAACAGGGAGAACCCCGCACCGCCGTACTCCTCCGGGATCGCCAGGGCGGCGGCGCCGATCTGCCCGCAGAGCGTCGACCACAGGTCCGGATCGTGGCCGCGCGGGCTCTCCACGGCGCGGCGGACGGCCGCGCCGTCGCCGCGCCGCTCCAGCAGGGAGCGGACCGCGGCGTCGAGCGCGGCCTGCTCCTCGCTCAGTGCGAAGTACACGAGATCCTCCTCAGACGGACGCGACCGGGGCCGCGGGCGCGGCGGTGACGGCGGCGAGGACCCGGGACCGGTGGAACCCGGCGGTGCCCCAGGCGGAGACGAGGGCGCGGATCTTCGTGATCCACAGGCCGAGGTCGAACTCCTCGGTGTAACCGATGGCGCCGTGCGTCTGCAGCGCGGTGCGGGACGCGCGGTACGCCGCCGCCGACACCGCCGTCTTGGCCGCCGACACGTCGCGGGAGGCGTCGGCCGAGCCCGCGCCGAGCGAGACGGCCGCGCCGTAAAACAGCGGACGGGCGAAGTCGAGCGCGACGCGGACGTCCGCGAGCGCGTGCTTGACCGCCTGGTACTCGCCGATGGCCCGCCCGAACTGCCGCCGGGACCCGGCGTACCCGACCGAGTCGGCCAGCACGCGTTCACCCGCCCCGAGCAGCTGGGCCGAGCAGGCCAAGACGGCCAGGTCGAGCGCTCGCGAGGCCCGTTCGGGCTCCAGAGTGCCCAACTCCTCCTCCGGGTGCGCCTCGAAGAGCAGGCGGGAGCGGTCGACGGAGGTGCGGGCGGCGCCGGTCCGCGCCGCGCTCAGCGCCGTCCCGTCGAGCAGCAGCACCCGGTCGGCCGCGTGGGCGTCCAGGGCGAGCGGCGCGAGCGGCGGCGCGGCGGCGGTCACGACGGTGCTCCCGTCGGCGATTCCCGCCAGGGACGGCCCGTCGGGGACGGCGCCGAGCAGCGCGGGCGCCAGGACCGCCGACTCGACGTACGGGCCCGGTACCGCGTGGCGTCCGAGGGCCTCGAAGGCGACCACGAGGTCGGCGGGCCCGGCGTCCAGCCCGCCGTGGGAGCCGGGCACGCAGAGGGCGGTGACCCCCAGGTCGGCCAGCCGTTTCCACAGTTCCATGCCCGGCCCGGCGTCGCCGTTCGCCCAGCTCCGCGCCACGGCAGGGACGCGCGCGCCGGCGAGCAGGTCGTCCAGCGCACGGGAGAAGGCGTGCTGCTCGTCGCTCAGGGCGAACCTCATCGGCGTCCTTTCGGCAGGCCGAGCAGGCGCTCGGCCACGATGTCGCGCTGGATCTCGTTGGTCCCCGCGTAGATGGGGCCCGAGAGCGCGAAGAGATAGCCGTCCATCCAGGCGCCGCCGCCGGCCGCGCCCGCGTCGCGCAGCTCCGCCCTGGACCCGAGCAGGTCCAGCGCGGTCTCGTGCAGCCGCACGTCCAGCTCCGACCAGAAGATCTTGTTGACGCTGCCGTCCGCGCCGACGGCGCCGCCCTCGGCGATTCGGCTGACGGTGCCGAACGTGTAGAGGCGGTAGGCCTGGGCGGCGATCCACGCGTCGGCGACGTCCCCGCCGAGCGCCGCCGCCTCCGGGGCCGACGCGTCCGCGCCGTGCTCGCGCCACAGGTCGAGGAGCCGGTCGGCGGCGGCGCAGAACCGTCCGGGGGAGCGCAGCGACAGGCCGCGCTCGTTGCCCGCGGTGCTCATCGCCACCCGCCACCCCTCTCCGGGCGCCCCGAGGACGTCGGAGTCGGGCACGAAGACGTCCTCGAAGAAGATCTCCGCGAAGCCCGGATGACCGTCCAGTTTGTGAATCGGGCGCACGGTGATGCCGTCGGCGTCCAGGGGGAACATGAAGTAGGTCAGCCCGCGGTGGCGTTCCGCCTCCGGATCGGACCGGAACAGGCCGAAGCCCCGGTGCGCGAACGCGGCCCGGGAACTCCAGGTCTTCTGCCCGTTGAGCACCCACCCGCCCCGGGACTCGTCGCGGGCGGCGGTGCTGCGCAGCGCCGCCAGGTCACTGCCCGCCTCGGGCTCGGACCACGCCTGCGCCCAGATCTCCGAGCCGTCCGCCATCGGCCGCAGGTAGCGTTCCCGCTGCCCGGGGGTGCCGTACTCGAAGAGGATGGGCGCCAGGAGCGAGATGCCGTTCTGCGCCACCCGGGCCGGGCCGCCCGCGCGGTAGTACTCCTCCTCGAAGAGCACCCACTCGAGGAGCGAGGCGTCGCGGCCGAGGTACTCCGCCGGCCAGGACACGACCGACCAGCGGCCCGCGGCGAGCGTCGCCTCCCATTCGCGGTGCGCCTCGAAGCCCTCGGCGGTGTCCATGCCGGGCAGGGGGACGGGCGGGACGTGCTCGCGCAGCCAGGCGCGGGCCTCGTCCCGGAACGCGCGCTCGCGGTCGTCCAGGTCGAGGTTCACCGGCCGTTCTCCGCGTTCGAGTCGCGCATCTTGCGGGCGTCCATCCCCGCCAGCGAGTCGACGCCGACCTCGGCGTTGTGCGCGTGCGCGGCGTGGTGCAGGCCGAACACCGAGTCCATCCCCGCCCGCATGCCCTGGAGGTCCTCGGCCTGGTTGATCGCCTTCTTGGTGAGCGCCAGCCCGAAGGACGGCATCTGGCTGATCCGCTCGGCGATCGCCAGGGTCGCGGCCTCCAGGTCCGCGCGCGGCACCACGTGGTTCACCATGCCGAGGTCGAGGGCGCGCTCGGCCGAGACGCGGTCGCCGGTGTACAGGAACTCCTTCGCCGCGCGCGGGTTCATCACCCACGGGTGGGCGAAGAACTCCACGCCCGGGATGCCCATGCGCACCACGGGGTCGGCGAAGAAGGCGTCGTCGGCGGCCACGATGAAGTCGCAGGACCAGGCCAGCATGAGCCCGCCGGCGATGCAGGCGCCCTGCACCATCGCGATCATGGGCTTGGGGATCTCCCGCCACCGGCGGCACATGCCGAGGTACACCTCGGACTCCCGCGCGATCCGCCGGTCCACCCCCTGCCTGCCGGTGTGGTCCCACCAGATCACGGCCTTGCGCTCGAAGGACTCGTCCACGTCGCGGCCGGGCGTGCCGATGTCGTGCCCGGCGCAGAAGTGCTTCCCGTTCCCGGCGAGCACGATGACCTTGACGTCGTCGTCGTCGACCGCCCGGGTGAACGCGGCGTCGAGGGCGTAGGTGACCTTCGAGTTCTGGGCGTTGCGGTACTCGGGGCGGTTGAGGGTCACGATCGCGACCGTCCCGCGCCGCTCGTAAGTGACGACCTCCTCCTCGGTTCGTCCCCCGGCGGCGTTCTCCGCGTTGCTCATTCCGTCTCCCGATTCCTGTCCGGTGAGTGGCACGCGCCCTTGCGATCGCGACCCTAACAAATGTTTGATTTCTCTTGCTATGGTGCAGTCCGCGGCGGACGGCCGCAACCCCGGCACATCGATGAGGACGGCGGAGGGGCGGATGTGGATCTGACGTACTCGGCGGAGGACGAGGCGTTCCGGCGCGACGTCCGGGACTGGCTCGAGACCCGTCTGCACGGCGACTTCGCCGGATTGCGCGGGCTCGGCGGGCCCGGCCGGGAGGACGAGGCGTTCGGCGAACGGCTCGAATGGGACCGCCACCTCGGCGCGCACGGCTGGACCTGCCTCGGCTGGCCCGTCGAGCACGGCGGGCGCGGGCTGAGCCTGGCGCGCCAGATCATCTTCCACGAGGAGTACGCGCGGGCGGGCGCCCCCGCCCGGGTCAACCACCTCGGCGAGGAACTGCTCGGCCCGACGCTGATCGCCTTCGGGACCGAGGAGCAGCGGCGCCGGTTCCTGCCGGCGATCACCGCCGTCCAAGAGCTGTGGTGCCAGGGGTACTCCGAGCCCGGCGCCGGTTCCGACCTGGCCGCCGTGTCGACCCGGGCGCGGCTGGACGCGGACGGGTGGGTCGTCGACGGCCAGAAGGTGTGGACATCGCAGGCGCACCACGCGGACTGGTGCTTCGTCGTGGCCCGCACCGTCCCGGGCTCCCGCCGCCACGACGGGCTGTCGTACCTGCTCGTCCCGATGCGCCAGGACGGCGTCGACGTCCGGCCGATCACCCAGCTCACCGGGACTTCGGAGTTCAACGAGGTGTACTTCGACGGCGCCCGCACCGAGGCGTCCCTCGTGGTGGGCGCTCCCGGCGACGGCTGGAAAGTCGCGATGGCGACGCTCGGCTTCGAGCGCGGCATCTCCACCGTGGGACAGCAGGTCGGGTTCGCCCGCGAACTCGACGCCGTGATCGAGCTCGCCCGCCGCAACGGCACCTTCGACGACCCGGTCGTCCGGGACCGCCTCGCGCACGCCCGGACGGGCCTGGAGGCCATGCGCCTGCACGCCCTCCGGACCCTTTCCGGTGACGGCTCCACCGGCGCGATGCAGGCGTCGGTGACCAAGCTGCTCTGGGCGAACTGGCACCGCGACCTCGGCGAGCTCGCCATGCAGGTCGCCGGTGCGACGTCCCTGGTCGTCGAGCGGGCACCGTACGAGCTGGACGACCTCCAGCGCCTCTTCCTGCACAGCCGCGCCGACACGATCTACGGCGGCTCGGACGAGATCCAGCGCAACATCCTCGCCGAGCGGGTGCTCGGCCTGCCCAGGGAGGCCCGACCGTGACCACCGCCAAGACCGAACAGCCCGCGCCGGACTACGTCCCGGGCCACGCCCTCCTGGAGGGCCGGACCGTCGTGGTCACCGCCGCCGCGGGCGCGGGCATCGGCTCGGCCGTCGTGCGCCGCTGCCTGGAGGAGGGCGCCCGCGCCGTCGTCCTCGGCGACACCCACGAGCGGCGGCTCGACGAGGCGCGGGAGTCGCTCGGCGCGGAGTTCGGCGCGGACCGGGTGGCCGCGGTGCCGTGCGACGTGACCGACGAGTCGCAGGTGGCGGCGCTGCTGGACGCGGCCGACCCGTTCGGCGGCGTCGACGTGATGATCAACAACGCGGGGCTCGGCGGCACCGTCTCCCTCCTCGACATGACCGACGAGCAGTGGAGCAAGGTCCTCGACATCTCCCTGACCGGGACGTTCCGGTGCGTCCGCGCGGCCGGCCGCCGCATGGTCGCGGCCGGACGGCGCGGCGTCATCGTCAACAACGCCTCGGTCGTCGGCTGGCGCGCGCAGGAGGGGCAGGCGCACTACGCCGCCGCGAAGGCGGGCGTGATGGCGCTGACCAGGTCCGCGGCCATGGACCTCGCCCCGCACGGGATCCGGGTGAACGCAGTGTCGCCGAGCCTGGCGATGCACCCGTTCCTCGCCAAGGTCACCACCCCCGAGTTCCTGGCGGAACTGAAAGGCCGCGAGGCGTTCGGACGGGCCGCCGAACCCTGGGAGATCGCGAACGTCATGGTCTTCCTCGCCTCCGACTACTCGTCCTACCTCACCGGCGAGGTCGTGTCGGTGAGCAGCCAGCACCCCTGATCCCGCCGCACCCCGACACCCGAGGAGGGTTCACATGGCCGAGGCCTACATCATCGAGGCGGTTCGGACGCCGGTCGGCCGCCGGGGCGGCGGACTGGCCGGCGTCCACTCCGCGGACCTGGGCGCCCACGTCATCTCCGCGCTCATGGACCGCGGCGGCGTCGACCCGGGACGGGTGGACGACGTCATCTTCGGCTGCACCGAGACCATCGGCTCGCAGGCCGGGGATATCGCCCGGACCGCCTGGCTGGTCGCCGGGATGCCGGACCACGTGCCGGGCGTGACGATCGACCGGCAGTGCGGATCCAGCCAGCAGGCGGTGCACTTCGCCGCGCAGGGCGTCATGTCCGGCACCGCCGACCTCATCGTCGCGGGCGGCGTGCAGAACATGTCGACGATCCCCATCTCCGCGGCGATGACGGTCGGGGAGCAGTACGGCTTCACCACCCCGTTCGCCGAATCGCCGGGATGGATCGCGCGCTACGGGGACCAGGAGGTCTCCCAGTTCCGGGCCGCCGAGATGATCGCCGACAAGTGGGACATCTCGCGCGCGGAGATGGAGGAGTTCGCGCTCCGCAGCCACCACCGCGCCATCGCCGCGACCGACGAGGGACGGTTCGCCAAGGAGATCGCGCCGCTCGACGGCGTCTCCGCCGACGAGGGGCCGCGCCGCGACACCGACCTGGAGAAGATGGCCGGGCTCCGGACGCTGCGCGAAGGCGGCCGGCTCACCGCCGCCGTCGCCAGCCAGATCAGCGACGCCGCGTCCGCCGTGCTGGTCGCCTCCGAGCGGGCCGTCCGGGAGTTCGGCCTGCGGCCCCGGGCGCGCGTCCACCACATCTCGGTGCGCGGCGACGACCCCGTCTGGATGCTGACCGGCCCCATCCCCGCCACCCGGCACGCCCTCGACAAGACCGGCATGTCGATCGACGACTTCGACCTCATCGAGGTGAACGAGGCGTTCGCGTCCGTCGTCCTCGCCTGGGCCAAGGAGACCGGCGCCGACATGGACCGCGTCAACGTCAACGGCGGCGCGATCGCGCTGGGCCACCCCATCGGGGCCACCGGAACCCGCTTGCTGACGACCATGCTGCACGAACTCGAACGCCGCGGCGGACGCTACGGCCTCCAGACCATGTGCGAGGGCGGCGGCCAGGCCAACGTCACCATCATCGAACGGCTCTGACCCGCTCGGTCACAACGCACAGATGCCGACAAGGGAGCAATCATGAACGACAGCGGCCGTCAGATGCATCTCGCGGTCTTCGCCCGCGGACTGGGCGCGGCGCACTCGGTGTGGCGGTCCCCGCGGACGGAACCCGAGAAGGTCCACACCCTGGAGCACTGGACGGGCGTCGCCCAAGTTGCGGAGCAGGGCAAGTTCGACGCGGTGTTCGTCGCCGAGGCCCTGAACCTCAGCACCTCGATCGGCACCGACGCCACCGAGTGGCCGGACGCCGTGAGCCTCGTGGCCGCGCTGTCGGCGGTGACGTCCCGCATCGGACTCGTCGCCACCAGCTCGACCACCTACAGCCACCCCTTCACCGTGGCCCGCCAGTTCGCCACCATCGACCACCTGAGCGGCGGCCGGGTCGGCTGGAACATCGTGACAACCGCGATCGCCGCGGCGGCGGGCAACTACGGCTCCGCCGACCTGCCCGAGCACGAGTCCCGCTACGAGCGCGCCGACGAGTTCGTGGACATCGTCACCCGGCTCTGGGACGGCTGGCGGGACGACGCGATCGTGCTGGACCGGGAGGCGGGCGTGTACGCCGACCTCGACCGCATCCGGCGGCTCGACCACGAGGGCGCGCACTTCACCGTCCGCGGTCCGCTGACGATGCCCCGGTCCCCGCAGGGCCGGCCCGCGCTGGTGCAGGCCGGTTCCTCACCGACCGGGATGAACCTGGCGGCTCGGTACGCCGACATGGTGTTCACCACGCAGTTCGACATCAAGGACTCCAAGGCGTTCGTCGACCGGATGCGGGAGCTGGTGACCGCCAAGGGCCGCGACCCGCACGCGGTCGCCGTCATGCCGGGCCTCACCCCGATCATCGGCAGGACCGTCCAGGAGGCCCGCGACCTGGCACGGGAACTCGGCGGCTTCGTGCAGACCGACGCGACGCTCGCCTTCATGCAGCAGATGTTCGGCGGAATCGACTTCACCGTCTACGACCTGGACGAGCCGTTCCCCGACGTCGCGGACCTGCTGCCCGCGCACGCGGGCGTGTCCCGGCCCCGCCTGTTCATGGACATGGCGAAGGAGGAGGGCCTGACCCTGCGCCAGGTCGCGCAGCGCATCGGGCTCAGCACCGGCCACCGCTCCATCGTCGGGACGCCCGACCAGGTCGCCGACGAGATGGCCGCCTGGTTCACCGCCGGCGCCGCCGACGGCTTCAACCTCCTGCCCGCCGACCTGCCCCGCGGACTCGAGGACTTCGTCGAGGAGGTCGTCCCGCGCCTCCAAGACCGCGGCCTGTTCCGCAAGGACTACACGGGCACCACCCTCCGCGAGCACCTCGGCGCGCCCGCGCCCGAGCCCGCCCCCGGGGACGGTCCCACCCTGAAGGAGGCCCGATGAGCGCCCCGGCCCCGGCCTTCGACCGGCGGCGGTTCCGCGACGTCCTCGGCCACTACCCGACGGGCGTTGTCGTCGTCACCGGCGTCGCCGACACGGGGGAAGCGGTCGGGATGGTGGTCGGCTCGTTCTCCTCCGTCTCCCTCGACCCGCCGCTGGTCTCCTTCCTCCCGAGCAAGACGTCGAGCACGTGGGCCCGGCTGCGCACCGCCTCCTCGTTCTGCGTCAACGTGCTCGCCGCCGACCAGGAGCACGTGTGCAGGCAGTTCGCCGCCAAGAGCGGCGACAAGTTCGCCGACGTGCCGTGGCGGCCCGCCCCGTCCGGCGCGCCCCTGCTCGAGGAGGCCGTCGCCTGGATCGACTGCGACTTCGACGCCGTCCACGAGGCCGGCGACCACCTGATGGTCCTCGGCCGGGTCCGCGATCTCGGCGTGCTGGAGCCCAGGTCACCGCTGCTGTTCTTCCAGGGCGGCTACGGCGGGTTCTCGCCGGGCGCGCTCGTCGCCCCCTACGAGAGCGACCTGCTCGGCCACATCCGGGTGGCGGACATCGCCCGCGAGCACATGGAGGCGGTGTCGGCCGACCTCGGGCTCGAGTGCTACGCGCAGTGCATCGTGGCGGACGAACTCGTCATCGTCGCCGGTTCCGCGGGCACCGGGCAGAGCACCGTGCACGGGCACATCGGCCGCCGGATGCCGTTCGCGCCGCCCTACGGCGCGCTGTTCGTCGCCGGACGCGACGAGGCCGCGATCGACGCCTGGCTCGCCCGGCGCAACCTCCCGCTCACCGAGCAGGACCGGGAGCACTACCGGCGGGCGCTGCGCCGGGTGTCGTCCCGGGGCTGGTCCATCGCCCTGCGCGCCCCCGAGCACGACGAGGTCTGGGACGAGATCGACGCGTTCTCCACCACGCCGCGCACACCCGAGCTGGAACGCCGGGTCGGTGCGCTGCTGGAACGGCTGAAGGAGCACTACGAGCCCGAGGACCTCGAACCCGAGCGCCTCCACGACGTCCGGCTGCTGGGCGCGCCCGTCCACGGGCCGGACGGCGACGTCGTGCAGGTGCTCGCCCTGTTCCAGATGCCGCCGCGGGCGAGCGTCGAGCGGATCGCCGGATGGCGGGACCGGCTGGTCCGCGCGGCCGACGCGGTCACCGCCGCGATCGGCGGCCGTCCGCCGCAGGCCCGCTGAGACACCGACCGGCCGCCCGCAGGACGCGGAGCCCGTACAGCGAAGAGGAGATGAGCCCATGCCCGGAGAACAGGCTCCCCGAGAACACGCGGTCGTCACCGGCGGCAGCAGCGGCATCGGTCTGGCGGTCGTGCGGCGGCTGATGAAGCGCGGGCTGGCCGTGACCGTCCTGGACATGCAGGCGCCGCCGGACGACGTGCCGCGGTCGTTCCAGATCGACGTGACCGACGAGGCGAAGGTGCGGGACGCGCTGACCGCCTCGGCCCATGCCGCGGGAACCGCGACCCGCCTCGTGACCTGCCACGGCATCCGCGGCGAGTTCAAGCCCGCCCTGGAACTGGACCTCGACGCCTACCGGCGGGTGCTCGACGTCCACCTGGTGGGGACGCTCGTCACCGCGCGGTCGCTCGTCGCGGGGATGCTGGAGGCCGGTCTCGACGGCGGGTCCATCGTGACCATCTCCTCCACGACGGCCTACGGCGGGTGGCGCGACCAGGCCGACTACGGCGTCGCCAAGGCCGCGATCGAGCAGCTCACGCAGAACCTCGCGATCGAGTGGGCGCCGTACGGCATCCGCGTCAACGCGGTCGCGCCGGGGCACACCCTGACGCCCATGGTGCAGGAGATGGTCGACCAGGGATACGACCTGTCCGCTACCGAGGCGCGGATGCCCCTCGGCCGACTGTGTTCCCCGGACGAGATGGCGGTGGCGATCGAGTTCATGCTGCTCGACGCCACCTTCTCGACGGGCGTGCGGATGCCGGTGGACGGCGGCTGGACCGTGGTCGGCAAATGACGGACGTCCCCCTTCGGCGGCTCGGGGACCTGCGGGTCTCCGCGATCGGCCTGGGAGCGATGACCCTGACCCAGGTGCCGGACTACGACGAGGAACGCGGCGTCCGGACGGTGCACGCGGCCCTGGACGCGGGCGTCACCCTGCTCGACACGGCCGACGTGTACGGCCCGGCGGGGGGCGACTACGGCGTCAACGAGCTCGCGGTCGCCAGGGCGCTCCGGCTCTATCCCGGTTCCACCGACCACGTCGTGGTCGCGACCAAGGGCGGTCACGTCCGATACTTCGACACCGACACATGGTGGATCGACGGCCGTCCCGAGTGGCTGCGCCGCGCCTGCGAGGCGTCGCTGCGTCGGCTCGGCCTCGACTCCCTTCCTCTCTACGTGCACCACCGCCCGGACCCGCGGACCCCGTACGACGAGAGCATGGGTGCGCTCAAGGAACTGCACGAAAAGGGGCTCGTGCAGCGCGTGGGCGTCTCGAACGCGAGCGTCGAGCAGGTCCGGATCGCCCACGACGTGCTCGGCGACGCCCTCGTCGCGGTCGAGAACGAGTACTCGCCGCGGGCGCGGGCCGCCGAACCCGTGATCGACCTGTGCGAGGAACTCGGCCTCACGTTCCTGTCCTGGGGGCCGCTGGGCGGGATGCGCGGCGCCAAGGACCTCGGATCGGCATTCGCCGCTTTCGGCTCCGTCGCGAAGGCCCGCGGGGTCAGCCCGCAGCGGATCGTGCTCGCGTGGCAGCTCCACCGGTCCCCTTCGATCATCCCCATCCCCGGGGCGAGCAGGCCCGAGTCCGTCCTCGACTCGCTCGCCGCGGCCGATCTCGTCCTCACGTCCGACGAACTCGGACGACTGAACCGGAAGTGAGAGCGATCCAGTGACCACAGAGAACAGCGACGTGATCGTCGTCGGCTCCGGCGGCGCCGCCCTCGCGGCCGCCTACACCGCCGCGGCGAACGGGCTGCGCACCATCGTCCTCGAGAAGACGGAGTACTTCGGCGGCACCAGCGCCTACTCGGGATCGGGCATCTGGCTTCCGGGCAACCAGGCGCAGCACCGCGCGGGAGTGCCCGACAGCGTCGAACTCGGAACGGAGTACTTCACGGCCATCGTCGGGGACCGCACCCCGGCCGAACTGCAGCGGGCGTACCTGTCCACCGGCCCCGAGCTGGTCGAGTTCCTCGAACGCGACCCCGCCCTCCAGTTCCGGTACCAGCCCTTCCCGGACTACTTCGAGGCTCCCGGACGCGTCGAGAACGGCCGGGACATCTTCCCCGTGCCGCTTCCCGCCGCCGAACTCGGCGACCGTCTCGCCCGGCTCCGCCCAACCGTCGCGCTCGACCAGCACGGCATCGAGCAGGACCGGGAGAACCTCATCGGCGGCCAGGCGCTCATCGGCCGGTTCCTGCTCGCGCTGGACAAGACCGGCAACGCCGACCTCCGCACCGGCACGCGGATGCGGTCCCTGATCGTCGAGGACGGGCGGGTGACCGGCGTCGTCGCCGACGGCCCGGACGGGACGGTTCGGCTGCGGGCCGACCGGGGCGTCGTGCTCGCCGCGGGCGGGTTCGAGCGCGACGACGAACTGCGCGCGCGGCACCACGGGCTGCCCGGCGGCGGCTGGACGTCCGCCGCAGCGGGCACGAACACCGGCGACGCACTTGCCGCGCTCCGGGCCGTCGGCGCGTCCGTCGACCTGATGGACGAGGCATGGTGGTGCCCGGCGACGCCCTTCCCGAACGGCCGCGCCGAGTTCACCCTCGGGCTGCGCGGCGGGATCTTCGTGAACTCGGCGGGGGAGCGGTTCGCCAACGAGTCCCTGCCCTACGACCGGATGGGCCACGAGATCCGCCGAGGCCACGCGACCGGCGTCTCCCACCTGCCGGTCTGGTTCGTGTTCGACGACAGGTTCGACAACGTGCCCGCCCTGTGCGAGCCGCGCCCGGACCCGGCCGCGTTCCGCGAGGCCGGGCTGTGGCGCACCGCCGACACCATCGATGGCCTGGCCGGCCTGATCGGCGTTCCCGCGTCGGCCCTGGCGAGCACCGTCGACCGGTTCAACGGCTTCGCCGCCACCGGCGAGGACGCCGACTTCCGGCGCGGCGAGGACCCGTTCGACCGCTTCTTCGCCGCCGGCGACGGCCCGAACCCGTGCCTGGTCCCCATCGACCGCGGGCCGTTCCACGCCGTCCAGATCGTCCTCGGCGACCTCGGCACCAAGGGCGGTGCCCGCATCGACCCCGACGCCAGGGTGCTGGACGAGTCCGGCGAGCCGATTCCCGGCCTGTACGCGGCGGGCAACTCGGCGGCGTCCGTCGCCGGTCACGTCTACCCGGGGCCGGGCGTCCCGCTGGGCTCGGGCATGGTCTTCGGCTACCGAGCCGCCCGCCACCTTTTGGCCGGCTGACTCGGAACGCGTGAGAAGGGGGCGCCCTCGGGGGGTGCCCCCTTCTTCGCGTTCGTCCTCTAGGCCGACGCCCGTGAACCCGCGGTCACGAGCGAACGTCCGTCGGGTCCGTCGGGTCGAGCCCGCGCAGCGCCTCGGTGAGCCGGCCGGTGTGCTCCCGGCTCTCCACGAGCTGCCGGAGCAGCCACAGGCGGAGCACCTGGGCGAGGGCCGCCGCGATGTAGAGACCGGCCCCGGCGATCGCGAGGGTGGCGAACGCGGTCGCGAGGACCTGGCTCGACACGATGTCGCGCAGGTCGCTCTGCGAGAGCGAGGCGTTGTAGGCGACGAACGCGCCGACGACCCCGGCGAGCATCAGCAGGACGCCGATGACGCGCATCGGCCGGTCCGACCTGGCCGAGCCGGCCCTGAGCCGGTGTGCCGCCGCGGCTTCGTGGAACTCCTTGCGGCGAGTGTCGGTGGCCATGTCATCCTCCCAGGTAGGCGGTGGAGAGTTCTTCTTCGATCTCGGCCGGGGGGCCGGTGCGGACGGCGCGTCCGTTCACCATCAGGACGGCCAGGTCCGCCAGCGGCAGGACGACCCGGGCGAACTGCTCGGCCAGCAGGATCGAGACGCCGTCGGCGGCGAGCGCCGCGACGACCTCGTACATCTCACCGACCACCAGCGGGGCGAGCCCCATGGAAAGCTCGTCGATCAGGAGCACGGCGGGATTTCTCCCCAGTGCCCGCGAGAGGGACAGCATCTGCTGCTCACCGCCCGACAGCGAGCCCGCGAGCTGGTCCCGGCGTTCCCCCAGAGCGGGGAAGCGGCTGTAGGCCGCCTCTTCCATGGCCTCGAGAGAGGTGTGCCGCCCCGCCGAGACCCAGAGGTTCTCCCGGACCGTGAGGTTCGCGAAGATTCCCCGGCCTTCCGGAATCAAGCACATCCCGAGGCCTGCGGCATCCGCGGCCGTGATCCCGGTGACGTCTCGTCCCGAGTAGTGCAGGGTTCCCGAGGTGGGGCGCACCAGCCCGCCGATGATCTTCATCGTGGTCGTCTTGCCGGCGCCGTTCGGTCCGAGGAGGGCGACCACCGCTCCGGTCGGCACGGTGAGATCGATGCCGTGCAGGACGGGGATGTCGCCGTACGACGCGTGGACGCCGCGCAGTTCGACGACGGGATCGAGGATGGTCATGCGACCGTCTCCGTTCCGATGTAGGCGGCGATGACCTCCGGCGACCTGCGCACTTCCTCGGCGGTCCCGGAGGCGATGAGCGTCCCGTGGTCGAGAACGTGGATCGTCGAGCAAAGGGACATCACGAGCGGAAGGTCGTGCTCGACCAGGCAGACGGCGATGCCATCGTCGGCGAGTCCTCGCAGCAGCTCGGCGAACCGCCCGCTCTCGTGCTCGGTCTGCCCCGACGCGGGTTCGTCGAGCAGCAGGAGTTTCGGTCGCGTCATCAGCGCGCGGGCCACCTCGACGACGCGCGCACGGCCCGTCGGGACACCGGCGACGTTCTCGTCCGCGATGTCGGTGAGCCCGGTGAGTTCGAGGATCCGGTCGGTCTCGGCATCGACGGGGAACCGTCGTCGCGTGTTCGCGCGGACGATGTCCCCGGCGACCCGGACGTTGTCGCGGACACTCAGCGACAGGAACAGCTCCAGACGCTGGAACGTGCGCGCCATCCCGAGCCGCGCGCGACGGCCGGGCCCGAGGCCGGTGACGTCCTCGCCTTCGAACAGCACGCGCCCGGACGCCACCGCCTGCATGCCCGTGATGCAGTTGAACATGGTCGTCTTGCCCGCTCCGTTGGGGCCGATGAGTCCCGTCACCTGACCGGACCCGACGGTGAAGCCGACGTCCCGGAGGGCCGTGTTCCCGCCGAACCGGACGGTCACGCCCTGAACCTCAAGCACCGACATGAGACCCCCTCACCTTGGCGCGCAGGGCGCTAATGCCGAGCCGCTCGTCCAGCCGGTCCGCGAGGTCGGGCGGGTAGTCCGAGTCGATGCCGATCAGCTCGGGGACCTCGGGTCGTGCGGGGCGGTGGCCGGGGACGCGCTCCGGGCGCAGCACCGCCCCGATCCGCGGCAGGCACAGCCAGAGGGCCGAGCTGAGGACGAGGAACGACATGGTGCCCACGACGTCGAACCAGGCCAGCGCGTAGAGCCCGCATTGGACCGCGACGGCGCCGCAGCGGATCTCGGGCGCCGTCGCGAGCCGGCGGTGGGCCGCGAAGACATCGTGGAGGACGCCGCTGGGATTGCGGGCGACCCCTATTCCGGCGAGCGCGGCGCTCACCGGGACGAGGTGGGCGAGGAGCCCGAGCGTCCCGCCGAACTGCGGGTGCGCCGTCGCGGTTTCGCTCAGCAGCGTCACCAGCGCCGTCATCCCCGCGCCGACGATCAGCCCGCCGAGCAGCGCGCCGCTGACGTACCCGATGCCGCCGATGACGGACAGCATCACCAGCGACAGGCTCAGCGTGAGGATGAAGTGGTCCTTGGTGACCGACCTGAGGGACATCGACATGAGGATCCCGCCGAGGCCGGCGATCGCGGTCGAGGTCGCGAAGACCGACAGCTTCAGCCACAGCAGCCGCTGCCCGAGCATCGCGGAGGCCGCGGGGCTGTCCTTCATCGCGGCGAGGCGGCGGCCGTAACCGCTGTTGCGGAGCGCCACCAGCCCGACGCCGAGCCCGGCGAACAGCACCGCGGAGACGAGGAGGAAGACGTCGTCGTCCGCGAGGTCGACCGGCCCGACCGCGAGCCGCGGGAACAGCAGGTTGCCGTTCGGGAAGATCGAGAACGTCCTGCCGAAGAGGGTGTGCTCCTGGACGTCTCGGAGCACCATGGACGAGACGAACACCCCGAAGGCCAGCGTGGCGAGCGCCAGATAGAGCCCGCGCAGCCGCAGCGCCGGTACCGCGACGAGCGCCCCGGTCACGGCCGCCGCGACGACTCCGGCGACCAGGCCGCCGACGCTGAGCCGCGTGTCGGCGCCCTCGCCTTGGACGCCAGCGTGGAAGGCGACGACGGTGGCGATGGCGGCGAAGGCCAACGGTGCGAGGTTCAACTCCCCCGCGTACCCGGTGAGAAGGGTTTGCGAGAGCGCGATGACGGCGAAGGCGATGCCGAGGTGCAGGAGGCCCACCGACGAGGGGTCGATGATCTGGCGGAAGGCCAGGACGGCGAGGACGAACACCCCGCCCCACAGGGCCGCGCGGCGGACGGTCGGCACCTCGTAGCGCTCCCGCGAGCGGGTCGCGACGC
Source organism: Spirillospora sp. NPDC052242 (assembly GCF_040679555.1). NCBI lineage: Bacteria > Bacillati > Actinomycetota > Actinomycetes > Streptosporangiales > Thermomonosporaceae > Spirillospora > Spirillospora sp. NPDC052242. The sequence goes on along the minus strand of NZ_JBFAUZ010000038.1, from coordinate 23,936 downwards.
CCCGGAGCCGGTCGTGCCTGAGCACGAGCAGGACCGCGAACAGCACGACCATGGCGAGCGAATGGCGCAGGTTGCCCATCCACGTCCAGTCGGTCGGCGCGTAGGCGACGAGGTAGCTGCTCATGAGCCCGAGCACGACCGCACCGAGGAAGGTGAGCGGAATGCTCCTGAGCCGGCCGAACAGCGCCGCCGCGAACGCGTCGACGACCAGGAGGGTGAGCGCGTTCGCCTCGAGCGGCCCTCCGATGACCGGCGTGATGAGGACGCCGGCCAGCACGGCGAGGGTGGAACCGAGCGCCCACGCTCGCGCCGCCACCCGGTCGGGATCGTGCCCGGCCAGGCTCAGCAGGTCGGGGTCGTCGACGGTGGCCCGCATGAGCACCCCGAGCCGTGCCTTGACGAACAGCGCACGCAGGCTCACGGCCAGGGCGGCCGCGATCAGCAGGCAGATCACCTCGTGGTAGCGGAGCGTGACCCCGAAGGCGGTGACCGTGCTGTCCACCCCGAAGAACATCTCGGGGACACGAGCCTCCTGCGGGTCCCACAGCCACTGCGACAGCGCGACGAGGCCGAGCATGACGGCGACCGTCACCACGATCCGGGTGATCGGCTCGGTGTCGCGCAGGCCGCGCATGATGAGGGCGTGCTGCAGCAGTCCCATCGCGGGGCCCAGCAACCCGAGGACGACGGCCAGGGCGAACCAGGCGGGGAGGTCCCAGGCCACATCGAGCTGGTAGTAGGTGAACGCGCCGAGCATCGCCTGCGCGCCGTGGGCGAAGTTAAAGATCCCGGAGGTGTTGTACGTCAGGACCAGGCCTGACGCGGCGATGGCGTACACCGCGCCGAGCACCAGGCCCAGCACGGTGTACGTGAGGAAAGCGGTCACGGTTACTTCTTGAGGAACCGGGTCGAGACGCGGTCGCCGTTCAGCGTCACGCCCGAGAGCTTGGGATCGAGTTCGATGACCTTGCTCTTGTCACACGAGAACTCGCCCTGCTTCGCGGGGGACACCTGCTTCCAGGAACCGCCGTCGAGCCGGACGACCAGCGCGCAGTGGCTCGGCAGGTTCCCGCCCGGGTCGCTGGGCGCGTGCAGGCCCCCGCCAGTCCACTCGTGCACCTCGGACAGGCCCTTGACCACGCACTCGCGGGTGAGGTCGTCACCGCATCCCTTCGCCGCGGTCGCCCAGAGCAGGAACGCCGACGTCGCGGACATGCCCAGCATCGCCGGCTTGTTGCCGTCCGCCTTGACCAGGTCCACGTACTGCTTGACCGCAGGGGCCTGGGCGGCGTTCTCGAACGGCTGGAAGTACAGGGAGGTGATCAGGCCGTCCGCCGCGCCTGACTTGCCGTTCCACTGCGAGGCGACCTCGGTGTACCACTGGGCCTCCACGACCTTCGGCGGGTTAGAGCCGATCCGGTCGAGCGCCTCGAACAAGCCCATCTGGCTGGGGATGGGACCGTTGCTGGTCCAGACGGCCGAAGCGCCGCAGTCCTTGAACTTCTGGGCGAACGGCACGTAGTTCGCTTCGCCGTTCTGGCTCATCGAGATGCCGCAGTCGTTGACCTCGACGCCCAGTTTCCCGAGGACGGCGGCGACCTTCGCACTGGAGGCCTTGACCGGCGGCGAGTCGGAGAGCACCATCGTCGGGCTCTGCCCGAACTCCGGAACGAGATCGAGCGACTGGGCCAGCCCCGACGCGTTGTAGCGGTCGACCGGGAACGGCATCGGCTCGAACTTGTCGGGCCCCATGCCGGCGTTCGGGCCGACGGTGTACGACGGCACCGAGGGCAGACCGCAGCCGACCCGGATGGGCTCGGCGGCTTCGTCGTAGGCGAACCCCTGCCCGACCAGCATGAAGTCGGACGCGCACGCCTTCTGCATCACTGCGGCGGCGTTGGTCAGCGCGGCGTCGTAGCGAGTCCCGGTGATCTTGCGCCCGAGGATGCCGCCCCGCGCGTTGCACCACTCGATCATCGCGTCGATCGCGTCGCCGTTCTCCTCGCCCAGCCCCGGCGCGGCGGTGAAGCCCCGGTCGTCGCCGTACCCGATCCGGATTTCGGTGTCGGTGACACCCTGTGCGGTGGCGCCCTTGGCGGAGCCGGGCCCGCACGGCGAGGGCAGATCGCCGAACGTCTTCGCCGAAGCGGCCTGGTCCGGGCCGTCCGCGTCGGTGACGGGGTCCCCCGAGCGGCTGGATCCGCATGCGGTGGCGGCCAGACTGAACGCGAGGACGATGCCTCCGGCCTTCGCAGTCGTGCTGATTCTCATGCCGACGTGCTCTCCTTCGATCCCGCACCGCTCTGATCGGCGGTGCGCGCAGGAGAACTGTCGGTGTGACTGAGGCCACATGTATACGCGGTCTCCCATTCATTGGACGGCCTCTGGCCCGCACGTGCGAGGGCGAGACCCGCATCGGACGAGGAAACCGCGGCGAGCGACCGTTGCCCGTGCCGCCCTTCCATACGACCGAGAGAACGTGAAAGGGAGACACCGCATAGCGGTGTCTCCCTTATAAACTGAACTACTGATGGCCTCCAGGCGGTGGCCTCCTGGAGGCTCGGTAGGAGCTCGAAGAGTCAGGGCGACGGTTCGAGGACGAAGACCGGGATTTCGCGGTCGGTCTTCTGCCGGTATTCCTCGTAGTCGAGCCAGACCTCCGTCGCCATGGCCCACCACTTCTCCCGTTCCTCGGCCTCGACCCGTCGCGCGACATAGTCGCCGGCGACCGCGCCGTCCTGCAGCGATACGTGAGGGTCGGCCAGGATGTTGTGGTACCAGGAAGGATTGGTGGGTGCTCCACCTTGGGAGGCGACGACGGCGTAGCGCGTGCCGTCGGTGACCCGCATCAGCGGCGTCTTCCTGATCTTTCCGGACTTTGCGCCTTTGGTCGTGAGGATGATGACGGGCTTGCCCTGCAGCACATTGCCCTCCGTGCCGCCGGTGCGTTCGTAAAGTTCCACCTGTTCGGCGACCGGGGAGTAGGGGCTCGGTTCGTACTCGCCTGTCAGCGGCATCGCTACTCCTTTTCCCTTGTCACTCCGTAGACGTCAACGCGCCGTCCTCAAGTCATGAGCAACCGGTTGAGTCATTCCCCGGGCGGGGCGAAGGCGGCGAGGGGTTCGGAGCCGGACCAGTCGTGGCCCCAGTAGCTGTCGGCGGTGATCTCCTCGGCGGTGTAGTGCGTCTCGTCGACGAGCATGCCCTCGCAGCCGTACTCGAGGTCCCAGCCGCCGGGGGCGCGCACGTAGAACGACACCATCTTGTCGTTCGTGTGGCGGCCCAGTGTGGAGGAGATCGAGAAGCCCAGGCGGTTGACGTTGTCGAGCGCCCGGCCGACCGCGTCCAAGGTGTCGACCTCCACCATCAGGTGCACGAGGCCGGGGTCGCCGTCGTGCGGCGCCGGGATGACGGCGAGACTGTGGTGCCGCCTGTTGACGCCCATGAACCGGACGCGGACGGGACCGGCCGGGGTGTCGGCGGCCTTCATCGCGCCGCGCGGCAGGAACCCGAGAACCTGGGCGTACCAGGTCACGAGTTCCTCGCTGGCGGGAACGGGCAGAACCACGTGTCCCATCCCCTCGGCGCCGGTCACGAACTTCTGGTCCAGGCCGAGCCGCAGCGGACTGTGGTCGAGGACGGGACCGAAGAACACCTCGACCGGCGTGCCGCCGGGGTCGGTGAAGGAGATCGCGGCCTCGACGTCGCGTTCGGCGGCCTCGGTGTGCGACAGCACGGAGACCGCGACGCCGGACTTCTCGACGGCCTCCCGGACGGCGGCGAGCGCGAACTGGTCGCGGACCTCCCAGCCGACGGCCAGGACCCGGTCGGCGTCGCCCGGCAGGACGGCGAGGCGGTACCGGCGCTCGTCCATGCGCAGGTACAGGCCGTCGGAGACCGGGCCGGACCCCTCGGCGAAGCCGAGTCCGTCGATCGCCAGCTCGCGCCAGCGCGGCAGGTCCCGGGTCTGCACCCGCAGGTACCCGAGCCCTCGGATGTGTGTCACTGTGCCTCCTGTTGCCAACGGATTCGCCGGGTCTACCGGCGGTTTTCCCGATCAGTGGGAACGCGGGTCAGATCATCGAGCGCATCGGGCCCTGCGGGGGCTCGATGTCGAGGTCGGTGAGCGCGGACACGTGGTAGACCGCGCCGGGGACGTGGATGGCGTGCGCGAGGCCGACGTGGGCGTCCCGCCAGAATCGCTGGATCGGGTTGTCGACGCGCATCGCGTTGCCGCCCGAGCGGATCACCAGCTCGGTGACCGCGTGCACGGCGCGCCATGCCGACCGGACCTGGAGGCGGCGCCCGGCCGCCCGCTCGCCGAACGAGACCTCCTCGCCGGCGGCGGCCTTGTCGTACATGCGGGAGGCGAAGTCCAGGAGGCGGGTGCGGGACGCGGCGATCTCCTCGGCGGCCTCGCTCATCGCGTACAGCACGTACGGGTCGTCCTTGACCTTGGTACCGACGATCTGCACCCGGTCGCGCTGGTACGCCATGTGGTGTGCGAGGACGCCCTCGGCCATGCCGATCACGGCGGAGGTGATGCCGAGGGGGAACGCGCAGGAGAACGGCACCAGGTAGGTCGGGTTGGTCAGCCCGGCCTCGCGGGGCGCGGACCCGTCGATGACCTTGCCGAACTCCATGACGCGGTAGTCGGGCACGAACGCGTCGCGGACGATGATGTCCTTGCTGCCGGTGCCCTTCAGCCCGGCGACCTCCCAGGAGCCGTCCACGATCTCGTAGTCGGAGCGCGGCAGGATCAGGTGCAGGCCCACGAACGGCTCGACCGGCTTGCCGTCCTTGTCGCCGAGCATGCCGCCGAGGAAGATCCAGTCGCAGTGGTCGGTGCCGGAGGAGAACTGCCAGCGGCCGTTGAAGATGTAGCCGCCGTCCACGGGGCGGGCGACGCCCATCGGCGCGTACGGGGACGCGATCCAGGTGTCGGGGTCGTCGCCCCAGATCTCCTGCTGCACGCGCGGGTCGGCCATCGCCATCTCCCACGGGTGCAGGCCGACGATCCCGGCGACCCAGCCGGTGGAACCGTCCAGAGCGGCGATGCCCATGACGGCCTCCGCGAACTCCCGCGGGTGGGTTTCGAGGCCGCCGTGCGTCTCGGGCTGGAGCATCCGGATCACCCCGGAGTCGCGCAGCACCTTGGCGGCCTTGTCGTCCAGCTTGCCGAGCCGCTCGTTGACCGGGCCCAGCTCGCGGATCTCCTCCGCCCGTTCCATGATCGTGTCGAGCACGCGGTTGGTCATCGCCTGTTTCTCCATTGCAGTCTCGAGCCGTCCGGGGAATGGCCGGGAGCCGGTCCGGGCCGGCGGCGCCGGGGGTGGGAAGGGGGCGCCGAGAGCGGCCGGGGGAGTGGACGTTCGTCGGCGCGGCCCGCCGAGGCTAGGCGGCCTCCTCGCGGGTGAGGAACGCCAGGACGGCGTTCTCGCCGGCGTGCTTCCGCTCGATCGTCACCCGGTGCGGGCCTAGACCGTCCAGGAAGCGGGTCACCGCGCCCGAGGCCGCTGGAAGCCCAGGTCAGCTCCGTGGTCATGTCCCTCGATCCGCTCGTGGGGCCTATCGAGGAACGTAATCGCGGCCGTGCCGGGGGCGCCTCGTGGTCTCCCAGCCAGTGGGAGGCCGCCGCCGACGGTCCGTTCTCGGGGGTGGACGGCGTGCGCGGGCCCCGGCCGGGGTGATCGGCCGGGGCCCGTGTCCGTGGGGTCAGGACGTGGTCGTGCCGCCGTTGAGGCCGATGGTCTGGCCCGTCATCCAGGACGCCTCCTCGGACGCCAGGTAGGCGACGAGGTGCCCGGCGTCCTCGGGCGTGCCGAGACGCCCCACCGGGATCGGGTCGGCGAGCTTCTTGACCAGGTCGGGGTCCTTGACGTTGCGGAGGACCAGGCCCAGCGCCACGGTGTTGGCGGTGACGCCGGACCGGGCGTTCTCCTTGGCGATGTGCCGCATGAACCCGATCGCGCCCGCCTTGGCCGCCGCGTAGGTGGACACGCCGATGTCCAGCCCGACCGTCCCGGCACCGGACGAGATGGTGATGATGCGTCCCCAGCCGTTCTCGACCATCGGGTCGAGGGCGGCCTTGCAGCAGTTGAGGACGCCGTACAGGTTGACGTCGATGATCTGCGACCAGTAGCCGACCGGCATTTCGCGGAACTGGTGCATCTCCATGGTCCGGTCCGGGCCGCCCGTTCCGGCGTTGTTGACCAGGATGTCGACCGGCCGGCCGCGGTCGGCGACCGCGGCGAACCCGGCGGTGACGGCGTCGAGGTCGGTGACGTCGAAGGGCACCGGGAACGCGGAGCCCCCGGCCGCGGTGATCTCCTCGGCGACCTGCCGCGCGCGGTCGGGGTGGTAGTCGTTCACCGCGACCGTCGCGCCCTGGCCCGCCAGGGTGCGGGCGATCCCGGCGCCGACGTTCTGCCCGGCGCCGGTGACCAGCGCGACCTTGCCGTCCAGCTTGAACATTGATGCGTCTCCTGCCTGTTGGAATGCGAGAACTGTGCCGGGGGCGGCGGCCGGTGGGCGCGCCGTTCGGGTCATTGCCACTGTTCCGCGCCGGGGACGGCCGACGCCTCGATCTCGGCGAGCAGCGCGTGGGGGTTCCGCGGCGGCGAGCGGTGCGCCAGCTGGTCGGCGCGGGCCCGCATGGAGGCGATGCCCGCGTCGTCGTCGGAGAAGACCCAGAAGTCGCCCGCCGCGAGGGCGTCGGTCATGTGCGCGGCCGCTTCCACCGGGTCCATCCCGGCGGCGACGTTGGCGGCCTGCATGGCGTCGAAGAGCCGGGCGGCGACGGGATCGCCGGTCGGCGCGGACGCCTGGGCGCTCGTGAAGATCCGGCTCTTGACCGAGTAGGGCAGGATCGCCGAGATCTGAATCGGCGCGCCGGTCAGCGCCACCTCCTGATGCAGGCACTCGGTGAGCGCCAGCACGGCGTGCTTGCTGACGATGTACGGCGCCTGCAGCGGCGCCGACGACACCCCGCCGACCGAGGACATGTTGGCGATGACCGCGGGCCGTTCCGTTTCGATCATCCGGGGCAGGAACGCCTGGACCGAGTGGAAGATCCCGTCGACGTTGACCGCCATCACCTGCCGCCACCGGGCGACCGGGACTTCCCACAGTGGCCCGGCGGTCTCGAGCCCGGCGTTGTTGACGAGCAGCTCCACCGAGCCGAACCGCGCGAACGTCTGCTCGGCCAGCATCGACACGGCCTCGGGGTCGGTGACGTCGACCTCGGCGGCGATCATCCGTCCCGGGCCGAAGCCGAGCTCGCCGGCGAGCCGCTCGGCCCCGTCCGCGTCGAGGTCGGCGATGACGACGTTCATGCCGATCGAGGCGAGGTGGCGGACGAAGCCTTCACCGATTCCGGAGGCGCCGCCGGTGACCACGGCGGTCCCTCCGGCGAACCGTTCCCGCGCGGTGGGGCGCGCTCCGTCCGGCCCTGTGGTCGGCCCTGTGGTTGGCCCTGTCATGGCAGCTCCTCGAACTTGGCGCGGGCGAGCGCGCCGATCTCGGTGAAGGCGATCCTGGCCCGGCGCAGGTGCGCGGCCTGGGACAGGAACCCATGGCACACCCCGGGATATCGCAGCAGCGCGGTCGGGACGCGGGCGTCCCGCAGCCGGCGGCCGTAGTCCTCGGCCGCGTCGCGGAGCGGGTCGGCCTCGGCCGTGACGACGATCGCGTCGGGCAGGCCGGCGAGGTTGCGGGCCAGCGCGGGGACGCCGTACGGGGTGTCGGCGGACTCGTCCGGGCCCAGGTACTGGTTCTTCATCCAGACCACGTCGGCGCGGGTCAGGATGGGGCCGTCGGCGAACTCCACCATGGACGGGCGGTCGGAGGCGCGTTCCAGGCCGGGGTAGAACAGCATCTGCGCGCGGATCGGAGGACCGTTCTCGTCGCGGGCCCGCAGGGCGGCGCCCGCCGCCAGCGACCCGCCCGCGCTGTCCCCGGCGACGGCGATGCGCGCCGGATCGACGCCCAGCTCGTCCGCGGCGGCATGGGCCCAGCCGACCGCGGCGAACGCCTCGTCGCTCGCGACCGGGTAGCGGTGCTCGGGGGCCAGCCGGTACTCGACGCTGAGCACCGTCGCGCCGCAGGCGGCGGCCAGGCGGCGGGCGAGGGCGTCGAAGGAGTCGAGCGTGCCCATGATCATGCCGCCGCCGTGGAAATAGACGATCGCCGGGCCGCCCCGTTCCGGCCCCGGCCGGTACAGCCGTACCGGGACCGTGCCGTGCGGCCCCTCGAACGCCAGGTCGGCGACCTCCGCCATCTCGGGTGCGGGCGGCCGGGGGACCGACTCCATCCGCGCCCGCACCCCCTCGATGCCGATCTCTCCGTACGGCTTCGCTCCGGCCGCCTTCGCGGCGTCGACGAGCGCCTGCGCGTCCGGGTCGAGAACCACCATGCCGGGTCTCCTTTCCATGTCGGCGCGGCCGGATGTCAGCGCAGGTCGAAGCAGGACGGGTCGGGGGTGCGGCACATGTGCCAGTAATCGACCATCCGCCACGGCTGGGGCAGGAGCACCCGGCCCGAGGCGTTGCGGTAGTAGGTGTGCGCCCGGTCGGAGTTCCGCCAGATCGACCCCTCCATCTGGGCGTCGACCCGCGCCACGAACTCGTCCAGCGCCTCCGGCGTCACCTCGATGGAGCGGGCGCCGCGTTCGACGAGCAGTTGCAGGCACTCGGTGATGTAGTGGACGACGACCTCGGTCATGAAGTTGTGGCCGCCGCCGTGCCCGTTGCTGGAGTTGGGGCCCGAGGTGACGAACAGGTTCGGGAAGCCCGCGACCGTCCCGCCGAGGTAGGCGCGCGGGTCGTTGCCCGCCCACGCGTCGGCCAGCCGGACGCCGTCCCGGCCGACGATCTCGATCGTGGACAGGAAGTCGAGGGTGAAGCCGGTCGCGTAGATGATGACGTCGAGCTCGACGAACGTGCCGTCCTCGGTACGGATGCCGTCCGGGGTCACTTCGGCGAGCCCGCCGGTGACGACGTCGGCGCGGTCGCCGGCGAGCGCGGTGAAGTAGCCGCCCGGGTCGCGGATGATGCGCTTGCCGTGCGGCGGGAAGTCGGGCGTCATCTTCTTCAGAAGGTCCGGGTCGTGGCCGAAGGACGCCTCGAGGTGCCGCAGGCACATCTGCAGGTATCGGTCGTTGGCCTCGGAGATCGACAGCGGATGCGTCGCCATCCACTCCTTGTCGGCCCGCACGGTCGGATAGTTGTTGTCCGTGACGAACCAGTAGGTCTTGGCCCGCTGCCAGCGCTCGTAGAACGGGACGTGCCGCTTGAGCCAGCGCTCGCGTTCGGGGACGATGCCCTCGCCGAGGTTGTTGGGCATGACCCAGTGGGGCTGACGCTGGAACAGCGTCAGATGCTCGACCTCGTCGATGATCGCGTCGACGACCTGCACCGATGTGGCGCCGGCGCCGATGACGCCGACGCGCTTGCCGGTCAGGTCGATCGAGCGGTCCCAGGCGGCCGAGTGCACGCTCGTCCCGGCGAACGTCTCGCGGCCGGGGACGTCCGGGTACTTCGGGCGGTTGAGGAATCCGGCGGCCGTGATGACGGCGTTGGCGCGCGAGGTGACCTTCCGCCCGCCGTTGTCCGCGGTGATGACCCACACCTGGTCGTCGTCGTCCCACACCAGGGACTCGATCGTGGTGTTGAAGCGGATGTTGGGCCGGACGCCGTACTTGTCCACGACGCGCCGCAGGTACTCCTGGTACTCGGTGCCGACGGGGTAGTACCGGGACCAGCCGCCCTCCAGTTCGAACGAGAACGAGTAGTAGATGCTCGGGGTGTCCACGGCGACGCCCGGATAGGTGTTGATCCGCCACGTCCCGCCGATGTCGTCGGCGCTCTCGAAGATCTCGTAGGCGAATCCCGCGTCGGCGACCGCGATGGCGGCGCCGATCCCGCTCATGCCCGCGCCCAGGATCGCCACGGTGAAGTCGGCGGGCGGCGGCGTGCGCCGTTCGATCACGGGCGTGCTCGGCACGAACCCGGCCTGCTCCTTGATGACGCCGACGAACTCGTCGGCGACGTCCTCACCGGTGGCCAGGCTGATCATCCGGCGGAACAGGGCGTCGTCCGGCACCTGGAGGTACTCGCCCTGCGCGGCGCCGGAGAGCGCCTCGACGAGCAGCTTCTTCAGTTCCGCGAACTCCTGCTCGGGGAGGCGTCCGGCGGGAAGCAGGCGGAGGTCGCCCTTGTGGGCGGGCTCCTCGAAGTCGATGAGCGGCCCGAAGCGGTCCAGTGGCGAGAGGTCGCCGGTGATCTGCACCAGGCTCATCAGCAGCAGGGCGGGATCCCCGGCGTCCAGGTTCTCTTCGAGGTCGGAGGCGTTGAGACGGCGGGGCGGGACGTGCAGGTCGAGGAGGCGGTGGGGCTTCGGTGTCATCTACGACTCCTGCCGGAGAATCCGGGCCGGTGAGAGGGGCGGAAGAAGAGAGGAGGTGATCGGGATCACCCATTGAACGGCCCCGCCCGAGGGCTTGTCAACAATCCTGTTCTTCAAGATAGGATCCAATTCCACCGTCGAGCGTGAGGAAGAGCGGTCACGTGACACTGAGGATCACGGCGGTCGACGAACCGCCCGGGGCGCTGCACGCGCTGAGACGCGAGGTCGCCGAGTTCCTGGACCGGGAGATCGCCGAGGGCGGTTTCGAGCCGGAGGCCGATGCCTGGATGTCGGGCGTCGATCCGGCCTTCAGCAGGCGGCTGGCCGGTCGCGGCTGGGTGGGGATGACCGTCCCCGCCCGGTACGGAGGGCACGGCCGTTCCGCCCTCGAACGGTACGTGGTCACCGAGGAACTGCTGGTGGCGGGCGCCCCGGTGGCCGCCCACTGGATCGCCGACCGCCAGATGGCGCCCGGCATCCTGCGCAACGGCACCGAGGAGCAGAAGCGGCGCTACCTGCCCGGGATCGCGCGCGCCGAGCAGTTCATGGCGATCGGCATGTCCGAGCCGGACTCCGGTTCCGACCTCGCCTCCGTCCGCACCCGCGCGGTCGAGGTCGACGGCGGCTGGCGGCTCACCGGCACCAAGGTCTGGACGAGCGGCGCGCACATCGCCACCGCGATCGTCGTGCTCGCCCGCACCGACGACGGCGGCGGCGACCGGCACGCCGGGCTGTCGCAGTTCATCGTGGACCTGCCGCGTCCCGGCGTCACCATCTCGCCGATCATCACCATCGACGGCGCGCACCACTTCAACGAGGTCGTCTTCGACGACGCCGTCGTGCCGCCGACCGCGCTCCTCGGCCGTCGCGGCGACGGCTGGCGGCAGGTCACCGCCGAACTCGGCAACGAGCGGTCCGGCCCGGAACGCGTCCTCAGCACGATGCCGCTGCTGCAGGCGTGGGCGCGCACCGGCGCGTGGCGGGACGACCCCGTCGCGCGGGCCGACCTCGGGCGGCTCGTGTCCCGGCTGGCCGCGCTGCGGCGGCTCTCCCTCGCGGTGGCCGGGCGCCTTGCGGCGGGAGAGGACCCCGCGCTCGAAGCCGCCCTGGTCAAGGACCTGGGAACCGCGTTCGAGGGGGAAGTGGTGGACGTCGTCCGGCGGCATGCAGGCGCGGACAGCGGAGCGATGCCCGATGGGTTCGCGATGATGCTCGCCAAGGCCGTCCTGCACGTGCCCGCCTTCACGCTCCGCGGCGGCACGAACGAGATCCTGCGGACCATCGTGGCGAAGGGAATGGCCGGGCGATGAGCGATCACCTGACGGATCTCGCCGCGGCCGTCCGCGGAGTCCTGTCGGCACGCCGAGCGGTCGACGCCGCCGCTCCGCCGGGCGTAGACACCGCCCTGTGGGACGAGCTCGAGAGCCTCGGGTTCGTCTCGCTCGCCCTCCCCGAGGACCTGGGCGGAGGCGGCGGCACGCTCCGCGACGCGGCCGTGCTCGTCCGGGAGGCCGCCGGAGCGGGCGCGGCCGTTCCCGTCGCGGAGGCCGCGTTCATCGCGGCGCCGCTGCTGGCGGCCGCCGGGACGCCGCTTCCGGACGGCCCGTTCACCGCGGCCCTCGGTGACCTGCGGGCCGGGCCGGCGTCCGGCGGCGGATGGCGGATCGACGGTGCCCTGCCTCGCGTGCCCTGGCTGCGGTCCGTCGAGCACCTCGTCACCCTCGTCCGGACGCCGGACGGGCCCGCGGTCGCGATCGTGCCGGTCTCGAGCGCCGGGTTGCGCCCTGCCGACCGGCCGGACCCGGCCGGTGAGCACGACCCCGGCGCCGTCCTCGAGGCCGTCGAGACCGCGCGGGTGCACCCGCTGCCGGCGGGGGAGTGGCACCGCGAGGCCGAACTGCTCGGCGCGGCGGCCCGTTCGGTGCAGATGGCGGGCGCGGCCCGCGAGGCGCTCGACGCGACGCTGCGACATGTGGGGGAGCGGGAGCAGTTCGGCCGTCCCCTGGCGCGTTTCCAGGTCGTGCAGCATCGCGTCGCGGCCATGGCGGCCGACGTCGTGACCATGGAGGTCGCGGCGGACGCGGCGGTTCTGGCGCTCTCGGGCCCGGGTCCGGATCGCGAGCTCACGGTGGCGTCGGCCAAGGCGGAGACGTCTGCGCTCGCACGGTCGGTCGCGGCCGCCGCGCACCAGTTGCACGGCGCGATCGGCTTCACGATGGAGCATCGCCTGGGCGCGTTCACCCGCCGACTGTGGTCCTGGCGGGACGACTACGGCAACGAGCTGTACTGGCACCGCCGGATCGCCGACCTCGTGGACGGGAACGGCGGCGACACGTGGGGGCTGGTGTCCGGCGCCGGCCGGGCGCCCGCGGAAACGAGGGCCCATGGCGATGACTGAGCCGGAGGCCGAGACGCCCGAGACGTCCGCGGCCTGGGCCGTCCCGGAGCGACCGGCCGGCATCCTGCACGGGCTGCGCGTCCTGGACCTCAGCCGTGTGCTCGCCGGGCCGTACTGCGCCCAGATGCTGTCCGACCACGGAGCGAGCGTCATCAAGGTCGAAGGACCGGCCGGTGACGAGACGCGTGGATGGGGGCCGCCGTTCCACCCGGACGGGACGAGCGCGTACTTCCACGGGCTCAACCGCAACAAGCGCAACATCGGGCTGGACCTGTCGACCGAGGCCGGGCGCGCGGTACTGGCCCGCCTCATCGCCGAGGCCGACGTCGTCGTGGAGAACTTCAAGACCGGCACGATGGCGCGCTGGGGCCTCGGGTACGAGGAGACGCTCGCCGAGCGCCATCCCGGGCTCGTCTACTGCCGCATCAGCGGGTTCGGCGCCGACGGGCCCATGGGCGGGCTGCCCGGCTACGACGCCGTCCTGCAGGCGTACGGCGGGCTGATGAGCGTCAACGGGTACCCCGATCGCGAGCCGCTGCGGGTCGGCGTGCCCATCGTCGACCACGTGGCCGCCGGCCTGGCCTTCAGCGGGATCCTGCTCGCGCTGCACGCGCGCCGCGACGACGGCCGAGGCCAGCTCGTCGACATCGCGCTGCTCGACGCCGTCGTGTCCATCCTGCACCCGCACGGCGCGAGTTGGGCCGTCGATGGGCGGGCGCCTCGGCGGACCGGCGGAGCCCACCCGATCGTGGCCCCGTACCAGGTGTTCCGCACCCGCTCGGGCGACTTCTTCATCAGCGCCGCCAACGACCGGCAGTTCCGGGCGCTGATGACCGTGCTCGGACGTCCCGAGGTCGCCGACGATCCGCGGTTCGCCGACAACGCCGCGCGCATCACCCGCCTGGACGAACTGGTGCCGCTGCTGGAGGACCTGATCGGCGCCCGCGACGGCGGCGAACTGGCCCGGGAACTCATCGCGGCGGGCGTCCCGGCCGGACCGGTCAACGACGTCGGCGAGGCGCTGCGGACGGCCCAGGTGCTGCACCGCGGCCTGTTCGTCGACACGGACGGCTATCGCGGCGTGGGCGTGCCCATCTCGTTCGGCCGCTCCCCGACGCGGAAGCCCACCGCGCCCGTGGCCCGCGGGGCGGACACGGAGGCGATCCTCACCGGGCTCGGTTACGACCCCTCCGACATCGCCCGGCTGGGCGCGGAGGGCGCCATCGACCGCCGCTGACGGCCGGGCCGTCGATCGCGGTCCCGCTAGCGCCGCCGGGCAGGAGGCCCGGCGGCGCCGCGCCATGCCCGCAGGTCACGGGCGTATTCGCCCAGCGCGAATCAGGATTCTGAATAGGGCAGATATTTCGGACCAAGTCTTGTAACCAAGATTGGATCCTGTCACGATGAGACCCGCATCACAGCGGTGTCCACCGTCGACGGCCTTTCACCGGCCCGTCCGGGGACGTGCCGAGGAAGGACCGAACATGAGCGCCCAACCGATGTCCCCCCGGCTGCTGGGGGCGGGACTGCTGACACTCGCCCTGCTGACCGCCGGTTGCGTGAGCGAGTCCGGGGCCGAGAAGCCCGAAACCGGCAAGATCGCGGGCGACCTCGTCCGGGGCGGCGACGAAGGCGAGTGCACCCCGGACAAGGCGGGCGGCTCCGTCACCATCGCCGAACAGAACGAGTACGCCACCCTCGACCCGGCCGGCGGGTCGTTCAACTTCAACCCCGCCCAGCAGATCTACTCCAGCCTCATGCGCTGGAACCCCGGCGCCTCCGAGCACCAGCCGCTGCTGGCCGAGTCGCTGAGCGCGAACGACGACCACACCGTCTGGACCCTCAAGCTGCGCGACGGCGTGAAGTTCGGCGACGGGACGGCGCTGGACGCCGACGCGGTCGTCGCCTCGATCGACCGGCACCGCGCCGAGGGCTCGCTGTCGACCTGGGCGCAGCGCGCCCGCTCGATCACCGAGATGAAGACGGTCGACGACCGCACCGTCGAGTTCACCCTCGGCGCCCCCTGGACCGAGTTCCCCTGGCTGCTCGGCACCGGCGTCGGCATGATCACCAACCCGAAGGTCGACGAGAAGTCCCTGGCCGCCAAGCCCCCGGCCGCCGCCGGGGCGGGCGCGTTCGTCTTCGACCACTGGACGCCCGGCAACGAACTGGTGGTCACCAAGAAGTCCGACTGGTGGAACGGGCCCGTCTGCCTCGACTCGATCCGGGTGATCGCCCAGGTCGACAGCAAGGCCCGCAAGGACACCTTCGACAAGGGCGAGGCGCAGGTCTTCCTGGGCACCGCGGACCTGGACGTCTCCCAGAAGCTCATCGACGAGGGCGCGAACCACGCGAAGTACCCGCTCCGGCTGGGACTCACCCCCAACTTCGGCGTCGGCGAGGACGCGAAGACGACCGACGGCGCGAACAGGACGATCCGGCGGGCGCTCCAGCTCGCCATCGATCCCGAGCTGATGACCGACCGGGTCACCGGCGGCGTCGCCGAGCCCGTGACCACGCTCGTCTCCAGCGACAGCCCGCTCAACGACGGCCTGAAGGGCGTGCCCTACGACCGCGCGGAAGCCAAGAAGCTCGTGGACCAGGCCAAGGCGGACGGCTGGGACGGCCGGCTCGCGGTGATGGCGCTCAACCAGCCCAACAACATCGCCATCGGCAACCAGGCCATCGCCCAGTGGGAGGCCATCGGCATCGAGGCCGAACTGCGGACCGTCGAACTCTCCGAGTTCGTCAAGGCGTCCCTGATGGGCGGCGGCGGGTTCGACGTCCTGGTGTCCGGCGGCGGCAACCACCCGCTGCCCGAGTGCGTCTCGTGCGACCTGGACCAGTACGCCACCAAGGGGGCCGGCAACCGCGTCGGCTACAGCAACCCGAAGATCGACGACCTGGCCGAGCGGCTGAACGGCGCCGCGCCCGAGCAGCGCCCGGCGCTCCTCAAGGAAGTGCAGGCCGTCTGGAACGAGGACATCCCCCGCATCCTCTACGGCCAGCAGTACTACATGGTGGCCTGGACGCCCGAGCTGAAGGGCGCGAAGCCCGGACGGCTCCTCACCATCGACCTCTCCCGCGCATGGCTGGACAAGTGACCGTCGCCGAGACGCGCCCGGCCGGGAAGTCCGCCCTCCCGGCCGGGCGGGGCCGCACCCGGCGCGCGAAGACCGCGCGCTACGTCCTCTCCCGCGTCGTCCGGCTGCTGAGCATCATCGCGGGCGTCACGTTCATCAGCTTCTTCCTCCTCAAACTGACGCCGGGAGACCCGGTGGCCACCGCCCTCGGGCCGGAGGCCACCCCCGAGCAGGCCGCACGGCTCCGCGCGTCGCTGGGACTCGACCGTCCGGTCTGGGAGCAGTACCTCGACTGGCTGCGCGGCGTCGTGACCGGGGACTTCGGGAGCACGCTGTCCCAGCCGTCCCGGCCGGTGAGCGGCGAGCTGGCCGCGCGGCTGCCGGTGACGCTTCAGCTCATCGGCCTGACGGTCGTGCTGAGCCTGGCCATCGCGATCCCCCTCGCGGTGTGGTCGGCGCACCGGGCCGGCCGGACGTTCGACCGCGCCGTGTCGTCCGTCCTCTACGGATTCGTCGCGATGCCGGGCTTCGTCGCGGCCCTGCTCCTGGTCATGCTCTTCGTCTTCCACGCCGACGCCGTGCGCACGGCGGGGCTCGCGCTCGCGTGCGCGGCGCTCGCGCTCACGCTGGTCGCGGCGTTCCGCGCCCGGCGGCGGGAGGCGTCCCCGCTGCCCGCGCTCATCGGCGGCGGCGCGGCCGTCCTGGTCGGGGGCGCGGTGTACGCGCTGCTTCCCGAGTTCCCGCGGCAGGGCTTCGTGCCCGTGAGCGACGGGCTCGGCGCCAACCTCACCAGCGTGGCGCTGCCGGTCTTCGCGCTGACCTTCGTCGACATCGCCGTCTTCACCCGGCTGCTGCGCGGCGACCTCATCGGCGAGCTGGCCAAGCCGCACGTGCTCGCCAGCCGCGCCAAGGGCATGTCCACCGCCCACGTGCTCGTCCGGGAGTCCCTGCGCCCGTCGATGTTCTCGCTGATCACCGTGGTCGGCCTGACCATCGGCCAGCTCATCGGCGGCACCATCATCGTCGAGCACGTCTTCCGGCTGCCCGGCGTGGGCTCGCTCCTCGTCGCGAGCGTCCGCAACGGCGACTACCCCGTCGTCCAGGCCGCCATCTTCGTCATCGCGGCCGTCTACGTGACGGTGAACTCCCTGATCGACATCGCCTACACGTACCTCGACCCCCGCGTGAGGCAGGTGAACCCCGTATGACCGTCCCCCTGGCCAAGACCGGTGGCGCGCGCGTCCCGGACGCCGTCTGGCGCTGGGCCATCGTGCTGCTCGGCGCGATCCTCGTCGGCGTCGCCCTGTCCACCCCGATGGTGCTGCCGGTGGTGCGGCTCCTGCTGGGCGCTCTCGGGCTGGTGTTCGCCTATGCGGGTGCGTCGCGTCTCCTGCGCGCGCGCTTCGGCCCGGACTTCGATCCCGGGGTGTGGCTCGCCGGATCCTGGCTCGTCTTGATCGTCCTCGCCGCCGCGACGGCCGACCTGCTGCCGCTGCCCGAGTCGCTGGACCCGTCCAAGGCGCTGACCGAACCGACGTACGCCGCCCCCTCGGCCGCCCACCTGCTCGGCACCGACCAGTACGGGCTGGACGTCCTCGGGCAAATCGTCTACGGCGCCCGTGTTTCCCTCGTCGTCGGTCTCGGCGGCGTCCTCATCGGCGGGACGATCGGCACCCTCCTCGGGCTCACCGCGAGCTACCTGCGGGGCCGCGTCGACGGCGCCGTCGGCTGGGGCACCGACGTCCTGCTCAGCTTCCCGCCGCTGGTGCTCCTCATGGCGCTGGCCGCGGTGCTCGAGCCGCGCACCCGCAACATCTGCCTCGCCCTCGGGATCCTCGTGATCCCGTCGTTCGTCCGCCTGTCCCGGGCCGCCGGCCTCAAGGTCGCCGGGCAGCCGTTCGTCCTGATGGCGCGGGCGATGGGCGCGACCCGCCGCCGGATCCTGTTCCGCGAGATCCTGCCGAACATCCTGCCGTCCGTGCTGTCCTACGCGCTGCTGGTCGTCGCGATCCTCATCGTGGCCGAGGCGTCCCTGTCGTTCCTCGGGCTCAGCATCCAGCGGCCCGCGCCGACCTGGGGCAACATGATCGCCGAGGCCGAGGCGGAGTTCCAGACGCACCCGTTCCTGCTCGCGCCCGCCGTCCCGCTCTTCCTCACGGTGTACTCCATCAACCGCATCGGCGACTTCCTGCGCGCCGGCAAGGAGGGGGACTAGCCGATGACCGACGACACCACCGACCTTCTCGTGGTCCGCGGCCTGCGGACCACCCTGCGGACCTCACGCGGGCCCGTCACCGTGGTCGACGGAGCGGACCTGCGGGTCCCGAGGGGCTCCACCGTGGGCGTGGTGGGCGAGTCCGGCTCGGGCAAGAGCATGTTCGCCAGGTCGCTGATGAACCTGCTGCCCGCCGACGCCGACGTCACCGCCGACGAGATCACCTTCGACGGCCGGGAACTCGATCCCCGGCGCCCGCCCCACCGGCACTTCTGGGGCACGGAGATCTCGATGGTCTTCCAGGACCCGATGACCGCGCTCAATCCCGTCCGCACGGTCGGCGCCCAGATCTGCGACCCCCTGCGCGTCCACCGGCGCATGAACCGCCGGGACGCCCGTGCGCGCGCCGCCGAACTGCTCGCCCACGTCGGCATCCCCGCCCCGGACTCCCGGCTCGACCAGTACCCGCACGAACTGTCCGGCGGCATGCGCCAGCGCGCCATGATCGCCGTCGCGATCGCCTGCGAACCCCAGCTGCTGATCGCCGACGAACCCACCACCGGCCTCGACGTCACCGTCCAGCGGCAGATCCTCGCCCTGCTCCGCCGGCTCAAGGACGAGCACGGCATGGCGATGGTGCTCATCAGCCACGACATCGCCCTGCTCGCCGACGAGGTCGACGAGGTCAACGTCATGTACGCGGGCGAGGTCGTCGAGAACACCGGCGTCGCGCAGATCCGCGACGAAACCGTCCGGCACCGCTACACCGCGGCGCTCCTGCGCGCCCACCCCGACGTGGACGCGCCCGCCCGCACCCGCCTGGAGAGCATCCCCGGCGGCCCGCCGGACCCGCTCGCCATGCCCGCCGGATGCCGCTTCGCCCCCCGGTGCGAGCACGCCCGGGCCGTCTGCGCGACCGAGACGCCGCGACCGGCCCGCGACCCGCGGACCGGAGCCGCCTACGCCTGCCACTTCCCCGCCGAGTCGGCCGAGGAGCTCGTGTGAGAACGAAAGAGGAACCGCCGCGAGACCCCCTGCTGCGGGTGGACGACCTCGTCGTCGAGTACGCCACGGGCAACGGGATCGTCCACGCCGTGTCGGGCGCGACCTTCGAGGTGAACCGGGGCGAGACGCTCGGCATCGTGGGGGAGTCCGGTTCCGGCAAGTCGACACTGCTGCGCGCGATGCTGCGGCTCACCCCCCACAGCGGCGGATCGGTACGCCACGGCGACACCGTGCTGACCGACCTCGACGAGAAGCGGATGCGACCGCTGCGGCCGTCCCTGCAGATGATCATGCAGGACCCGATCGCCTCGCTGAACCCCCGGCGCCGCGTCCGCGACATCGTCGCCGAGGGCCTGCACATGTGGCCCGACCGCGTGGTCACCTCGGTCGAGAAGCAGGTCGCCGAAGGCCTCGAGGCCGTCGGCATGGACATCGGCACCGTCGGCGACCGGCGGCCCGGCTCGTTCTCCGGCGGCCAGTGCCAGCGCATCGCGATCGCCCGCGCCCTCGCACTGCGTCCGGACGTCCTGTTCTGCGACGAGCCCGTGTCCGCGCTCGACGTGTCGGTGCAGGCGCGCGTCCTCAACCTGATCCAGGACGCCAAGGAGGCCCTCGGGCTGACCGTCCTGTTCGTCTCCCACGACCTGGGCGTCGTCAAGAGCGTCAGCGACCGCGTGATGGTGATGTACCTGGGGCGCATCTGCGAGATCGCACCCGTCGAGGACATCTACGCCGCTCCGGCCCACCCCTACACGAACCTGCTGCTGTCGTCGGCGCCGGGCTCCCGGCGCCCCGCGGTGCCCGACCTCACGGGGGAGACGCCGTCCCCGCTCGACCCGCCGTCCGGATGCCGGTTCCGGACCCGCTGCCCGCTCGCCCAGGACCGCTGCGCCGACGAGATCCCGCCGCTCCGGGCCCTGCCCGGCGGACGCGGCGTCGCCTGCCATTTCCCGCTCGACCACGAAACCGAGGCCGGTGCCACAGCATGATCGAGACGTCCTTCGACCGGGGGATCGCCCGGATGACCCTGAACAACCCGGGGCGCAAGAACGCCATCACCCAGGAGATGGCGTCCGCGATGCAGGCGTTCTGCGCCCGCGTCCACGCCGACGACGCGATCGGCGCCGCGATCATCGACGCCGAGGGCGGCTACTTCTGCAGCGGCGCCGACACCCGCGACCTCGCGAACTCGTCGTCCGACCCGGCCTCGCCGGAGGCGGTGGCGCGGACGTCGGCCGTCTACGACGCGTTCGTCGGCGTCGGACGGCTGCCGGTGCCGACGCTCTCCCTCGTCGCCGGCGGCGCGGTCGGCGCCGGCCTCAACCTCGCGCTGGCCACCGACCTCATGCTCGTCACGCCCGACGCCGTCCTCGACAGCGGATTCCTCGCGCGCGGCATCCACCCCGGCGGCGGACACCTGGCGCTGCTCGGACGCGCGGTCGGCCACCGGCAGGCCGTCGCCCTCGGCGTGCTCGGCGTCCCCCTCTCGGGCACCGAGGCCGTCCGCCGCGGCCTCGCGTGGGCGGCCGTCGAACCCGGCGAACTGCTCGACACCGCGACCCGGCTGGTCGAGAAGGCCGCGGCCGACCCCGCCCTCGCCCGCCGCGTCAAGAACAGCGCCGCGCTCGAACTCGGCCCCCCGGCGGTCCCGTGGAGCGCGGCGGTCGAGATCGAGCGCGGCGTCCAGATGTGGTCGCTCGGCCGCAAGGGACACGACGGCTGGGCGCGCAAGCCGTCCAAGCCCCGGGTCCAGGGCGGCGGATCGTGAGCGGTGCCGGCCCGCTCGCCGGGGTGCGCGTGCTGGACTTCAGCACGACGTTCTCCGGCCCGTACTGCACGCTGCAACTCGCCGACCTCGGCGCCGACGTCATCAAGGTCGAGTCCCCGGACGGCGACATCACCCGGCGGCTGGGGACGTCCCGCTCACCGGAGATGGCGAGCGTCCACATCGCCGCCAACCGCAACAAGGCCAGCCTGTCACTGGACCTCAAGAGCGCGGACTCCCGCGAACCGGTGCGGTCGCTGATCGAACGGGCCGACTGCCTGGTCCACAACATGCGCCTGGACGCGGCCGCGCGGCTCGGCCTCGACCCCGACACCGCCCTCGCGGCGAACCCGCGCCTCGTCCACGCGGCCATCACCGGGTTCGGCAGCGACGGGCCCTACGCGGGCAAGCCCGCCTACGACGACACCATCCAAGCCGCGTCCGGGCTGGCCTGGCTGCAGAGCATCGGGAGGGACGACGCGTACATGGCCACCGCGCTCGCCGACAAGGTGACCGGGATGGCCGCCGCGCAGGCCATCACGTCCGCCCTGTTCTGGCGCGAACGCACCGGCCGCGGCCAGGCGATCGAGGTGCCGATGTACGAGACGGTCGTGGGCTTCACGCTCATGGAGCAGTGGGGCGGCCGCGCGTTCGTCCCGCCGCTCGGACCGACCGGCTACGCGCGGATGCGTTCCCCCCACCGCCGCCCGTACCGGACCGCCGACGGCCTGATCTCGGTGGTGGTCTACCACGAAGGCCACTGGCGGCGCTTCCTCGGACACATCGGGCAGGCCGCCCTGCTGGACCAGGAGAGATTCCGGACGGTCGAAGCGCGCAACGACAACATCGACGAGCTGTACGCACTGCTGGCGCGCGTCCTCACCGAACGCACGACGGCCGAATGGCTGAAGACGTTCGACGAGATCGACGTCCCCGCGATGCCGGTGCGGACCCTCGACGAAGTCCTCGACGACGAGCACCTGCGAGCCGTCGGCCTCTTCCACGAGGTGGAGCACCCGCAGGAAGGCACGTTCCTCGTGGCCCGTCACGCCGCGCGCTACAGCGACTCCCCGGTCGCCGCGCCACCGGAGCAGGCGCCGCCCGACCGGCTCGGCGCGGGCGCCGACGCCGTCGCCCGCTGGCTCGAAGACCCGTGACCGAGACTGAATCCACTATCGTATTCCGAGGAGCGCGGACAGGCGGATGGGAGCAGAGGATGCCGGCCGAGAAACTCGCGACCGGCGGACGGTCCCGGGCGGTGGAACGCGTGGTCGAGGAACTCCGCCGGATGATCACGGTCGGCGAGCTGCTCCCCGGCCAGCAGATCCGCCAGGAGAACATGGCGGAGCGCCTGGGCGTCAGCCGGCTCCCCATCCGCGAGGGGCTGCGCCAGCTGACCGCCGACGGCCTGGTCAGCCACACCCCCAACATCGGGTACACGGTCACGCGGCTGAGCCAGGCCGAGTTCGACCAGATCTACCTGATGCGCGGCCTGCTGGAGACCGAGGTCATCGGACGGCTCCCCGAGCCGACCCCCGAGCAGCTGCAGCGCGTCATCGACCTCAACGCCCAGGTGGTCGCCGCGGCCGAACGGGTCGACCTGGTCGAGATGCGGCTGCGCAACCACGAGTTCCACTTCGAGATCTTCCGTCTCGGCGGGCTGGACCTGGTCATCGACGAGATCGAACGCCTGTGGAACTGGGCCGCCCCGTACCACGCCGTCTACCTCGTCTCGCCCGAGAGCCGCCGCGCGATCCTGCACGAGCACGAGCAGATGGTCGAGGCGCTCCGCGAGGGCGACAACGCCCGCCTCGCCGAACTGATGAACCAGCACCGGCACGGCTCGGAGACGGTGCTCGGCCCGATGCTCGGCGGCGGCCACATAGTCCGCCCCACCTGACGCCACCGGAACTCGCGCTCGACGGTGGGCATCTCGCCGACCGTCCGAGCCGGACACCGTCCGGCTCCCGGTCGGCATGCCGCACAGGGCCGACGCCTTCGGCCGACCGAGTCCCTTGTAACGGGAAACGCGCACGCCCGTCAGCGCCAATGGATCCAATATTGGTTATCAACCAAGTAGCTCAGTAGTTGTCACTCCAGGAGGGGTAATGGGACGGCTGGAAGGCAAGACGGCGATCGTCACCGGGGCAGGACGTCCGGGCAACATCGGCGTGGGCATATGCGACGCGTTCCTCCGTGAAGGCGCCAAGGGCGTCGTCGCCACCGATCTGACGGACGGAGAGGGAGAAGCCCTGCGCCGCGAGATGGAGGAACGGCACGGCGCCGGCCGATTCCTCTTCCTTCGCCACGATGTGACCGAGCAGCGAGACTGGGAGCACGTGGTCGCGGCCACCGTCGCCGGGTTCGGGGGCATCGACGTCCTCGTCAACAATGCCGGGATCTCCATCCACGGCAACGTCGCCACCACCAGCCTCGAGGACCTCCGCAAGGTCATGGCCGTCAACCACGACGGCGTCTTCCTCGGCATGAAGCACTGCGCGCCGTCGCTCGCGGAAGCGGTCGAACGGTTCCCCGGCGGCGGCGCGATCATCAACAACATGTCGATGTCGTCCTTCATGCCGTCGGAGAAGAACCTCGGCTACACGGTGTCCAAGGCGGCGGGTCGAATGCTGACCCTGTGCGCCGCCGCCGAGTTCGGCTCCAGCCGCATCCGGGTGAACTCGGTGCACCCGGGGCTGACGCTGACCCCGCTGATCGACGAAGCGTTCGAGGACTACGCGCGTCGCGGACTGTGGGAGTCCCGCGAAGCCGCCGTGGACGGTGTCGCGGCGATGTCCCCGCTCGGCATCAAGAGCTACCCCGAGGACACGGCCCACGCGTTCGTCTACTTCGCCTCCGAGGAGTCGCGCTTCGTGACGGGCGCGGCGCTGTACCACGACGGCGGCCTCGGCAAGCGCTTCTGAGAGCGCCGTCATCCGGAGCCGGCCGTGAACCGAAGTGAGGAATCGGGCTTCTGCACCGGAGCGGAGGTTCTCTCTGACGGCGACCCGTCTGCCGGTCCGCCCAGGTGACGCCCCGGCCGTGTTCGCCGCTCGTGGCGATGAG